>NZ_CP168496.1:2592500-2892500 GCF_042944905.1 Psychrobacillus sp. L4 | reverse complement strand
AAGGAAATACGTTTAGTTGGAAATTAGAGACGCTTAGTTGGAAAGATATATGTTTTAGTTGGAATTTTGGAGCATTTAGTTGGAATAATTGCTCGTTTAGTTGGAAAAGGATATTTTATCCAGATAAAAACGACCATTTCTCATTACTGGTCGTTTTGTTAAAATAATAAGTTGTCTATTATAAAATATTTTAGTACCAGGTTAATCCAAAAGGATAGGATATCAATATTCAACAGCCATTGAACTGCTTCCAACAGATTTTCTGCAATATAATCAGGTTCAGCATCTTTCCAAGCTTCTCGATCTAGATAGAAGGAGCCTTTACCGCATCCAGTTAATACTAATATTTTAAATGCACCAACTGAATAAGCAGCCAACATATCGGTTCTCCCAACATCACCGATCACTACACACTTCTTAAGGCCTAAATTGTATTTCCTAGCAGCCTGTTAATGTCAAAAGAAGTTCAAAAATCACTGATAGTCCGGTAACAATTATAGAAAATTGAATACTTCTACTTGTCATTATGGAGTAAATTCTTAATAAAGATATCTACAAACCTCTTTGAAAAACCATAAATGAAAAGCAATAAGCCAATAAAAAAGAATAACCAAACAAAAAAGTTATCAAAAAAACTTGGGAAATATGTCATTCCACTTGTAGACATACCTTGTGAAGCATACCCAGATTCAACAATTGAATCTGCCACTCTTTTTGCAATTCTTTCTGCTGTAAAGAACAAACCGCTAAGAGCCATAAACGTGGCACCTAAAACTTTGTTGAAATTTTTCTCCAATTAGGATTTCTCCTTTCATTGATCATATAAACCTTTCATTTTTTCTCATGAGTATTGGTATAATTTTTTCAAAAGGCTAATTCCATACTATGCTCCTAACTGAAGCTTTATTGATTAGGAAAAAACTAGGTTGCTATTGAAAGGAGAAAACATGCTAGAAAAAGATATTCAGATGATAAAAGACAACCTCCATAATCTTTGTACGAATGAAACATTTGTTGGAATAGGTTCTACAAGAAAGGTATATCGATATAATGATTATGTTATCAAACAACATTTACATCCGATAGGCTTTAAACAATCCCAAAATGAATACAACATTTTTACTAAATTAAATATGCAAGATCTAACTAAATTTGTAGCAGAGATTGTATATGTAGATGAGCAAATCTCTATCCAAAAATATTATTCTAATCTGCAATTAATTGACGAACAATCATATGATCTTGAAATAAGCGAAGATATACGATTTACAAAAGAATTAAGAGCAGCAATACAATTAATCGACAAGGAATATGATGGTTTTGACCTAAAGGATAGCGGTAATTATGGGGTGAATGAAAATAGTTGTTTTGTATTAATAGATTATGGAATGACAAAAACGTTATATGAAAAGGAATGGGTACCTCTAGCTGAAGATGGTATCTTACCACAAATATATTTTGAAAAATGTATGAATTGTGGAGAAGAAAAGGAACTTCGAATTTACGGTTATATGGATATAGATAGAAGATGCTTTGCATGTGGCAAGCAATAGTTTCATACTTAAATTTCTGAGAATATAGAAAAAAATAAAATTACCAATCAGCGTACTATGCAATAGCGACTGTAGTTGCTATTGCGTAGAATATCACCAATGAGTTAATCTAGGTTATTTTTTTCTGAGCAAGCTCATATTTTACACGCATCTTCCATGTGCTGAAGTTTGTTAGGATGTAAAATACCATGATATAAATTGCTGCAAAGATTATTGTTTCTACTGAAAAACTGAATAAAGATAGCCAATTAAAATGTTTAAATAAATTATATTGAAAGAAATCCAGCTTATATATCGTCATTTCCACAATTATTTTTGTGATTATTCCTGCAAAAAAATACTTCCAAAAATTCAAAAAAACACCCCATATACTATTTAGAATTCTTTATATGCATCATCTCATATTTTGGAAAATTGTAAAAGGGCTTCTCCACTTTGGAGGAGCTTTTTTTTATTTGACAATTTCCCTTATTATGTTATAACTATTAATATTAAGCCTAAAACAAAGTATTCAACTAGGAATAATATGTTTCTAAAAGGAGTTTGAAGATGGGTAGAGAATTTGTAGAAATTTTTTATGAATGGGCATACTCTTATGATGCATCTGTTTCAGGTGAAGATCCGGAATATCGCGATGTATTCGAAGGCTATGAAACTATTTTAAGTGAAGTAGCAAAGCGGGTTTCGGGCACGGTTATTGAATTTGGAACAGGCACAGGAAATTTAACTGCTCAGCTAATCGAAGCAGGTAATTCGGTCATTGGTATTGAACCTAATACGAAGATGCGTCAAGTAACTGCAGATCGATTTCCTACAACGAAAATAATAGATGGGGATTTACTTCAATTTAATTTATCAACTGAAAGTATAGATGCAATTGTTAGCTCGTATGTTTTTCATCATTTAACGGATGAGGAAAAGGGAGAAGCACTAAAGACATACGCGAAGCTGCTTCCGGCAAATGGAAAAGTAGTTTTTGCGGATACTGCTTTTATTACAGATGGCGCAAAAAATGAGCAAATAATGAAAGAAAGAACTCGTGGTTTTCATAACGTGGCAGACGATTTAGAAAGGGAATACTATACGACTATTCCAATTTTATCAAAGCTATTTGATGATGCAGGATTTCAAGTGAGCTTCCTAAAAATGAATGATTTTGTTTGGTTGATGGATGCAACGAAAAAATAAGGAGCGATGAAAATGAAAAAAATGAATGTAGAAAGTTTTAACTTAGATCATACGAAAGTTGCGGCACCATTTGTACGATTAGCGGGAACAAAAGAAGGCGTTCATGGCGACGAAATATATAAATATGATATCCGTTTTAAACAGCCAAACATAGAACATATGGAAATGCCTGGCTTACATTCATTGGAGCATTTAATGGCTGAAAATATTCGTAATTATACCGGGCAAGTTGTAGACATTAGCCCAATGGGATGCCAAACTGGTTTTTATTTGTCCGTTATTAATCATACAAACTATGATGAAATTTTAGAAATAATTGAAAAAACATTACAAGATGTGTTGGAGGCAACAGAAGTCCCAGCTTGTAATGAAGTACAGTGTGGATGGGCTGCAAGTCATAGTTTAGAAGGTGCAAAGGAAATTGCTGCTGAAATGCTAGTGAAAAAAGATGAATGGCGACAAATTTATAAAGAGGAAGCGTAAACATAAATGAATATCTTTCGTAGTGTACAAGAATTGATCGGAAACACACCCGTTGTGGAAATCACGCATATACCGATTCCAAATAATTGCCGGATATTCGCCAAACTCGAATATTTAAATCCTGGTGGAAGTGTGAAGGATCGTCTCGGATTGTCTTTAATTGAGGACGCAGAGAAATCTGGAAAACTTTTACCTGGTGGAACGATTATTGAGCCAACTGCAGGGAATACGGGAATAGGAATTGCGCTTGCTGCGATCGGAAAAGGCTATAAAGTGTTGTTTGTTGTTCCGGAGAAGTTTAGTGTAGAGAAACAAACACTGATGCGTGCTTTAGGGGCAGAAATTGTTAATACAGATACTGCACTTGGAATGAAAGGTGCGATTCAGAAAGCAAGTGAATTAGTGAATGAAATTCCAAATGCTTTTTCACCATCTCAATTTTCGAATCCTGCAAATCCTGCCACGTATACAAAAACACTTGGGCCTGAATTATGGCGTGATTTAGATGGGAAGATTGATGTGTTTGTTGCTGGTGCAGGTTCAGGTGGAACATTTATGGGAACGGCTACTTTCTTAAAAGAGCAAAAAGAAAATGTAAAAACCGTCATCGTAGAGCCAGTTGGTTCTATTTTAAATGGAGGGGTAGCAGGATCTCATGTGACGGAAGGAATTGGAATGGAGTTTTTACCGGACTTCATGGACCGTTCATATTTTGATGCGATTCATACAGTGAGTGATGAAGAGGCATTTGCACAATTAAGAGCTTTGTCGAAAGAAGAAGGCTTGTTAGTTGGAAGTTCTTCAGGAGCAGCTTTTTATGCGGCAATGAAAGAAGCGGAAATTGCAAATGAAGGAAGTCATATTGTAACAATATTCCCAGACTCGAGTGAACGTTATTTAAGTCAAAACGTATATGAATTATTCAAGGAGGAGAAATAAAAATGCGTGCAAAAACGAAACTTATTCATGCAGGAATTGTAGGGGACGAAGCAACAGGTGCTGTATCGACACCCATTTATCAAGTAAGTACGTATAAACAAGAAGCAGTCGGAAAATTTAAGGGGTATGAATATTCACGTACTGGCAATCCTACTCGTCATGCATTGGAAGTATTGATAAGTGAATTAGAAGGTGGCGTGGCTGGATTTGCTTTTGCATCTGGAATGGCTGCAACAAGTTCCATTATGATGCTTTTTAGCAAAGGCGATCACGTTATTTTAACGGATGATGTATACGGTGGAACATACCGCGTCATGACAAAAGTATTAAATCGTTTCGGTATTGAAGCAACATTTGTAGATACGAGCGATCTAACTAATGTGGAAGCTGCTATTTTAGAAAATACAAAAGCTATTTTTCTAGAAACACCGACGAATCCTTTATTAAAAATTACAGATATACAAGCAATCGCCAAGCTTGCCAAAGAAAAAGGGTTACTGACTATTGTGGACAATACGTTCATAACCCCTTATTTCCAACAACCACTTGCACTCGGTGCTGATATTGTTGTGCATAGTGCAACGAAATATTTAGGTGGCCATAGTGATGTGGTAGCAGGGTTAGTTGTTGTGAACTCAGAGCAACTTGCAACGGATGTACATTTCGTGCAAAATTCAGTTGGTGCAGTGCTCGGGCCTCAAGATTCTTGGTTACTAATGCGCGGCATTAAAACGCTTGGTCTACGTATGGAAGAACATAACTTGAATGCCCAACGTATTGCGGAATTTTTAGATAAACATGAAGCTGTTGGAAAAGTGTACTATCCTGGCCTTGTTAATCACCCAGGTCACGAACTGATGAAAAAACAAACGACTGGTTTCGGCGGAATGATTTCTTTTGATGTTGGAAGTGAAGAAAAAGCAGATGTTCTACTATCGAAGCTTCGTTATTTCACATTAGCAGAAAGCTTAGGAGCAGTAGAAAGTCTAATCTCGGTTCCTGCTAGAATGACACATGCATCGATCCCACGTGAGCGTCGTCTGGAGTTAGGTATTACAGACGGGCTTGTACGAATTTCAGTTGGAATTGAAGATGTAGAAGATTTATTGGAAGATTTAGCGCAGGGTTTAGCTTAATAGCAAAATGAAAGGGCCTATTATAATGAATAGGTCCTTTTTATTTGTAAATATTAGTAACTTTATTATGTTAGAAACCGTCTACTAATTCAAAAGGAGGTAAGTCAATTGAACAAACGATTTTATGCGTTATTAATATTAGTTGTAACTATTCTTGTAGGATGTTCAAGTCAACATACCATTTTGAATAAGCCCCCAAATGTATTTATTGAGATTGGAAAAGAAACCTATGAAACGAAGTTGGGCACTTATTGCTGGAATAACGAAAATAATGGTATTTGTGTAGATACTGCTGGACCAATTGAACTTTTGAAAGGTACAGCACCTATTCATGTTAAGTCAGGTCACCAAATCAAGTTTGTCATGAATTATGAACCCAAACCAAGCGAATTCAGTGTTATTCAGATGAATAAAGGCAAGCAAATCGAAATTTCCATAAAAAATAATCAAATAACCGCACCTACCGAAAAAGGGACTTATTATTATTCGTATGGTGTATGGTGGATGGATGAACACTTAGAGAACGTTTCAAATGGAGATGCCTTCTATGCATTTGTAATTCAAGTAAAATAAAACGAGTGTCGATTCCGTGTTTGTATTGAGTGACATTATTTTTATTTTTGAAAAGGGTGTAATTCAATTACACTGATCACAGATCAAGTGGATAATATCTTCAATGAGTATACTGGAGATACAAGAAGAAAAGGAGGATTGGATGAAAAAAGTTAGTTTATTGCTTATTTGCAGTCTATTTTTAATATCTTGTAATATGAATAACACCACACAAACAATTACTTCCACACCAAATATTCTCAAGAGACAGACAATAATTGATTGGGTTGATTTTGTAAATATTAATGGAAATCAATATGAATCAATTTATTCTGCAATCATTGCCGATCCCGAATATATTGGAGAAAAAGTAGGAGAAGTACAATTTAATGTTTCCAGGAATGTTTTTGATCCTCATTATCGAACGAAAGATGGAGATGCTGCATTTTGGGAGGAAGGAACTGAAATCTTTCGTGTGAAAGGTATAAAAGACTTTGTTGCAATCCCAGATGAAAATGAAATTAATGGGTATCGAATATACTATTCCAATTCAGGTGATGGCAATTTTATGCACCATTTCAAGGATATCGATTTGGAGGCAATTAATAAAGTTTAATTTTATGAAGGCTATAACAAACCGCAACTGAATAATATTATATTAAATGACCAGGAAATAAAAGGAATTATAGCTATACTTAATGAAGGGAAAATAGCGTCATCTTTTTCTCCAAATACTGCTCAAGGAGATCCTACTATATACCATTTAGTTCTTTATAGTAAAGAACCAATTGCATATACCTATCCCTTATTTTACGACGGCAATGATTGGTATTGGCATCCTTGGGATACTTCTATTATTTCTGAAGAGATAGCAAGTTATGTAAAAAAAGACTGAATAGTATGTTTTCTTTAAATTAATAGATAAATTAGTTTCTTCATCATTAAGGAAGGGATATAACTCTAATGAAAAAATAGTATTTCTACTTCCTATTCCTATTTCATTTTCCAATAAAAAAGTATAATAGAATGCTTTAACTTATTCAGCAGCAGTCTCCCTTCCATAAATGGCGAGATGAATGAATCATTCAATCTAGTAGTGAGTCCAAACGACTGCTGAATAGGGTTAAAGCCTCCCGCGAATGTCAAAGATTTTGTAAAGGGTTTCATCGAGCAACCTTGATGCACTGTTTTCTGCAACGAGCTTTGCATTGGAGCAAAATCTGGTCGCGATACACCAAGGCCAATTTGAATTTTTATAGTGGTTAGACAGTGCTTGTAGAATCGTGAAATTGATTTGAATACGATAGTATATGTTTTACCAAAAGAATGCTGCAGCCAGGACGATTCCAGTAATTGCACCAAGAGCGATGCCATACCCGAATCCATCTCCTCCATATCCGCCATATCCACCATAGTATCCCATACCAAAGCCGCCAAGACTTTGCGAAGGTCGAATCCAAACTGTTTGTCTATTAATTCTAGTAATTTGCCCTAAATGAACTCTACCATCTCGACTAGTAATTCTTACCCTTTGCCCATGATATCTACAACATTGATTATATAAATTAGATTGACTCATTTCCATCCTCCTTTCAAGATTTTTTACATACAAGTATGTTCTATTAACATATGCCGTTAATAATGTTGCGTAATAGACAATCGTCTAGTCTATAGATTGAGGATGAATATAATTTAAATTTTCAAAAGGCATTGAAGAATTAAAAAGAAAGAAGAAAAATAAAAAGGATGGGATACATGTCTGTAATTCAAACGCAGAATTTACTTCATAAATTTGTTGAAGTATGTGAAGAAAAGTCTGGGAAAAGTTTATCTTACATGCAGTGTGAGACAATATGTGAGCCACTCATGGAATTTTTCCCTAAAATAAATCCAGAAGTTTTGCAATACGAACTTCTAACTCAAGGATTATTTGAACCAGATGAATGGATTCATGTAAAGAACATCGTAAAAGAGATGGAAGAACAGAATGTATGGAGAACTGTGGAGAAAGAGTATAAATATTTAAGGAAATTATGGAAAGGTCCAAAGGTTTCCATCTATATTTTTCCCATAAAAAAAGCTAATTTGAAATCTGGCGAACAAATACCTAGAAAAAATGGAATAGCATATAGAAATGTCCTGTTTTTATTTTTATCTACTAAGATTACTATAGAGGAGATAAGGGCATTATTAGCCCATGAATATAATCATGTTTGTCGATTAAAATTTTTAGATTTGGTGCCAGATAAGATTTCATTGAAGGATTCCCTTATTATTGAAGGACTTGGAGAGTATGCTGTGAAGGAATTACACGGTGAAAAAATGTTAGCTACCTGGACAAAACATTATTCGTTTGAAGAAGCTCTTTATTTTTGGAACAAACATTTTATACCTTCTCTAAATGTTATGGGAATAAAAAATCATCATCTTTTTTTATTTGGTAAAGATAGAAGTCGCCTTCCTAGGTGGATCGGGTATCATTTAGGTTATCAGATTGTTAATAGTTTTCAAGAAAACAAAGGTCCTTTTCATAAAGGTGAGTTATATACAAAATCTGCAGATGAAATAATAGCAGGTTCCAACTTTCCTATCTTGCGAGGCAACATTTAAATACGCGATAGCCAATTAAGTGACTGTTTTGAAGGCTAAATTGGTTATGTTCCTCCCATAATTCAAACAATTCCATATTTATGTTTTTCGATTGGTTAATATCATTAATCTCACTTGGAAAAAGTCCAGATGGAGTATTTATCATTTCGATTTGAGTAAATCCTGCTTGTTGTAATTTCGATATCCATTCTTCTTCATTTAAAATATCATTTATGCCGTAAAGGTTAGAAACTTTCCCTCGTAATTCTTCGGACAGATTTTGTTCAGCAGTCATCTCAATCATTATCATACTTCCTCCACTTTTTAGCACTCTGGAAAGTTCGTGTAACGTCTTGGATATATCAGTAAAAACGATAACTGACTCCGATATAATAAAGTCAAATGTACTATCTGCGATATTTAAATTTTGTGCATCTCCTGCTATCACATTGACTGAGAAGCCATTCTCTTTGAAACGTTCTTTAGCTTTTTCTATCATTATTGGATGATTATCAACGGCAGTAACATGACATTCAAATTGTTCGGCTAAGAAAGCTGCCGTCTGTCCCGTTCCACAACCTATATCTAGTACAGATTCGGTAGGTTGAATGCTTACATTTTCCAATAAAGATTGAGTTAAAGAGTAACCACCAGGGTGTGCACCGCCAATTCCGAAATAAGCTAATAAATCTAAATAATTATTAGACACTTGAATAACCTCCTATATTTATTACAACTATGATATGCAAAAAATATTGCTGTAGATGTATAGGGATACGCACTTAAATTCTAATTCTTACGGAGTATGGTGGATAGATAGTGATGCATTCTATGTGTTTGTAATTGAAGTGAAATGAAAAGAGTACCAATTTGGTGCTCTTTTTTATTAGGAGTAGATTAAAGGAGATAATACCAGTTTTGGAGAATACAATTAGAAAGAGGAGTGAAATAATGAGCAAACACTTTTTATCTGTCTCCATTGTTTTATTGAGTATAGCTATTTTTTTCTTAGCATTTCAACTTGGTAAAAGTAATAACGTAACATTGGAACAAAAAGACCCAATACATAAAGTAGAGGTACCGGAAAATGGACTACTTACAGCAAAGGAAGTTGCAGCATATCTAAATATGGATGTAGATCAATTTAATAAATTAATTAAGAATCAAAACTTTGAAAGAGCATCATATACAAGCTTTGATACGTATAAATTTATTCCTTACATTCAATTGAATGGAGAAAAGTATTTTCCAAAAAAAGAAGTGGACGAGTGGATAAATTATAATATAACTACATGGGGAAATATTCATTTTTAAGAAATCTGAAGGAAAATAATTTAGGCAATGTGAGGGATACTGCATGAGAGAAGTTCTAATAAGTGAAAGAGTATTTTTACGTGAAATGGATGAAAAAGATTGGATAGATGTTCATGTATATGCTTCACAAGAAATGGTCTGTCAGTATCAACCATGGGGTCCAAATACCAAGACGGAATCCATGGATTTTGTAAAGCAAGTTCTGAGAGATGCCAAAAAGGAAGATAGAACAAGATTTGTTTTTGCGATAATTGAAAAAGAAACTGAAAGAATGATTGGTGCAGGAGAATTTAATATTCGAGACAATCGAAATAAAACAGGAGAGATTGGATATATTATTAATCCAGATTTTTGGGGTAAGGGAGTAGCGACGGAAGTGGCAAAACTCTTGATAGGGTTTGGTTTTAAACAATTTCAACTGCATCGTATTTATGCAACCTGTGACCCCCGAAATATTGCTTCATTCAAGGTGTTAGAAAAAGTTGGCATGACTCTTGAAGGTAGAATGCGTGAAGATTTATTAATAAAAGACGGTTGGAGAGATTCTCTTGTATACAGCATTTTAGAGCAGGAATGGAAATAATAATTATTTTAAGAATCTAACGTGAATTGGAAAAACAATTTAACGAGGGGGATAATAATGAAAAGCAAGGGCATTTTACTTAATACTGTTGAATATTTTACTAAAATACATGATGAATTTTTAAAAGAGTGGGATCTTGCCATGCTCACAGGAGATACCTCTAAAGTAGAAAAAATGTCAGATAATTATTTTGTCACGTTTTTTAGCAGAAAGGATGACAAGCTATCTACTTTTAACCGTGATGAAGCAATTGATGGCATGCGACAATCTGTCAATGCACTTTTAGGAGCTAAAAAGCGATTTGAAAATAGAATTATTCGAATGAGGAACCTTGAAAGTTTTGTTGTATTTTATGAACTAATTATTGAAAAAGAAAGCAGAGAACTAGCAAGGTTTTTTACCATAGAAAATTGGCAGTACATTGATAAAAAATGGGAGATAGTTCGGGAGTTAGAAGAACATGTTTAAAGAATCATCTAGTAATAACTACAAAGAGTGTGGTCGTTGGTCAAAATTATAGAGGCTTGAGAATTTGGACAGAATTACTAAGATAAGTTCATAATCTTTTTCCTAAAACACGTATAGAACTCCTTACTTTCGGTTCTTCCCATACGTATTATGAGAACCAAAGTTTTAGGGGGGATGGATTTCGGAAAACATTGGAGGAATGGTGATATGAAAAAAAAGGAAAATATACTAAAAATCTCAAGCTTTTTTCTATGGGGTGTTCTTTTTCTCTATCTATCGAATTTCTTTGACATACAAAAAAACAATATTGCGTACTTTCTAATTGGTTTTCCCTTGTTTTTGGGTGGTGGGTTAATAATATTTTATTTGTTCGAAAGAAAATCGAAAAATGAAGCTTATGGAGAAAAAAGAGTATGACTACAACCTATGTTAGTTGGGGCGAATCAAAAGTCAAATTAACGTGGGAGCGTGATAATCAACTTCCTAATCAGAATTTAATTACTAGTGTCCACGGTTTTTGTTTTCATAAAAACAAACTATTATTAGTTGACTTAAATCATAGAGGATGGGATTTTCCTGGAGGTCATATCGAAGTAGGAGAAACTTCTGAGGAATGCTTCAAACGCGAAGCAATAGAAGAAGGCTATGTCAGCGGAGAATGTCATCTGCTCGGTTATATGATCGTTGACCATCATGATAATCCAAAGTGGGATGAAAAAAGTCCATATCCAAAGATAGGATATCAGGTTTTCTATCAAATGGATATTAAAGAAATCTATGCATTTGATGCAGCGTATGAGTCAGCTCAAAGGGTCTTTATAGATCCAGGTGAAGTTGGAAATTATTATCATGATTGGCATGAACTATATCAAGAAATACTAAATGATGCTTTGAATTTCCATGTAATATAAAAGCTTTTTATCTTGGATAAAACTGAACGTTGAATTGGATGGGACCAAAATAAAAAGGGGAAATATAATGGCTACTTTGAAAATGTCTTTTTTTCTTGCTTCCGAAATCTTGATTTATTTAATTCTTGGTTTGGTTTTAACTGTAAATAGTTTAAGAGTGATCTATGAAAATTCTGGTATTCCTTTTTTTGGGAACGTCTGGGTCAATTGGTTTGGTGTTTCATACCTGTTGTATTTTTTCTACACAATGATACGAATATTATTCTTTCAAAAAAAGAATGAATTTTATAGAGAACGGACAAAATCTATTGTTTTTTGGGTGCTTTTTTTAGTGTCTGTTTATGTTGTTTTTATTCCATTCTATCTAGGGAATAATCCGTTTTAATTTGGAATTAGATAATAAAGAAACTCCTATTTTAGTAGTAATGGGTAACTAAAAAGAATGTGGGTGAATGTATGAGTAACATTATTAATTACTATCAACGGTTCGATGAATGGGGACGACTAGATAGAGAACCAATTGAATTTCAAGTGAATTGGCATTATATAAAGAAGTATTTGCCTAAAAGTGGCTATGTATTGAATAACGGAGCTGGACCAGGAAAATACTCGATGGAACTGGCTAAAGAAGGTTATAAGGTAACATTGACTGATTTAACACCAAAACTTGTAGAAATTGCAGAAAATAAAGCAAAAGAGCTTGATTTAACAGAACAGTTTAATGGATTTTATGTTGCTGATGCTAGAGAGCTTAACAAACTGGAAGATAATCAATTTGACGCGTCGCTAATGCTAGGTCCTATGTATCATTTACAAGAAGCAAAGGATCGTATTAAAGCTGTGGAAGAATTATATAGAGTTACTAAAAAAGATGGAATTGTTTTTGTAGCTTTCATGTCTAGAATTAGGCATATCTTTTCTTCTCTTATATCTCCAGAGAATTGGAAACCAAACAATAGCATGGATTCCATCACTCAATTTTCTCAAACGGGTTGCTTTAACCATGCGGATGATGGACGATTTACAGGTGCTTATTATTTTAATATTGAAGAAATAAAACCATTTATGGAAGCACAAGGATTTGAAACTATAGAGTTAATAGGTTCAAATGTAGGTGCAATCTTAAATAATGAAAGTTGGAACTATTGGAGAGATAAAGGAGAAAAAGAGGTAGAAAAAATTATCAAATTAATAATAGAGCAAGCAGCAGACCCTTATACCCTAGGAGTATCATCTCATCTACTTTACGTTGGTAGAAAAAAATTTTATAACACACTGAAATGGAGATGTTTGAAATGAAATTTGTCATTCATTTTACTACTGGAAAGTCATGGATCCAAGGAAAACCGCATTGGGAGCAGGGGCTTGTTCCTCATAGGGTATATGTTAAGGAAGCTGTGGCTAAAGGTATATTAATTGCTGGTGGACCTTTTATGGATCATACAGGAGGATTAATAATTTTAGAAGTAGATTCGTTAGAAGAAGCGCAAGATTTTGCTGATAATGATCCTGCCGTGCTGCAAGAGAAATTTGAGGCGAAGATTTATCCGTGGGAACCGTTGGAGGGAATTTTCAATCAATAAGTAGGTAGTAGCGTTATAGGAACGGGGGAACTAAATGCTTGTTGTTAAAATAATTAAACCAATTTTATTTCTATTAGTAATTACCATGATGTCGGGCTGTATCAATAAAGAAGTTGGGCCAGTATTAACAAAGGTAAAAGGGGATGGTCTGACCTATAGTGAGTATTTTAAGATGGTCGATGAACTCGATAAGAGAGAAAATATAACCTATTATAAGCCTTTGCCAATTGCTGAAATGATGCAAGTTGCACCTGATTCTATTAAGAATGCCCTTCACCCTATTGATTCAAAAAAGGTACCTTTTGAAGTAAATGAACAACTGGCATATCTTGTTACTTCAAAAGATAAAAAGGGAAATTTACAAAATCAAGTACAGTTTACCTACTCTCACAAAAATGAGTATGCTCAAACAGACGAATTTTTCATCCTATCCGTTACAGAACTAGATGAAAATCCACTAGAAAAATATGATTTTTCAAAACAACAAATCGATACCGTTGGGAATGAGTTAAGAAAAGAAGTCTTAACAGACGGAATACCAATTTTTCATCAAGTGATTACTACTAATAGTGCACTTATTTATGGATACTATTCGTACGATGAAAAAGAAAAACGTGTATTAACTGTGGGAACTAAAGCCAATGAATTGTACGGTTATTATAACGGCTACTTATATCACGTAGGTTATTACTTAATGAAAGATAAAAATACGATAGAAGTACAAGATGCAATTCTTCAACTAACTCGCGAGTTTATATTGGGAGCATCGTTGTAAGGAAATTTCTAATACAAAATTATTGAAGGTGGCCTATACAAATGACTATTTCACTTCAACTAGTTTCAGAAACAGAAGCACCTATTTTACGTAATTTATATGCACTTTATCTTCATGATCTTTCAAGATTCACAACAAATATTGATATTGAAATAGATGGTTTTTTTCATTTTGAGGATTTTAATTTTTTCTGGAATGTAGAAGGAATTTCACCCTATTTCATAAAGAACGAGAATAATATTATTGGTTTTTTACTGCTATTAGAACGACCTTTTCTGAAAAAGGAAAGTGATCTCGGAGTGAATGATATTTTCATACTAAATAAGTACAAGGGAAAAGGATTCGGTAGCAAAGCTTTAGAAAAATTATTTAAAGAAAAACGTGGCAAGTACTTTGTAATCGAGCTTGAAGAAAATCTACCGGCAGTTTCATTTTGGAAGAAGATTTATGAGCAACTAAATATTGAATTTGATGAGAAAAATGAAATAGTTGATGATGAAAACTGCTTAATTCAAACATTTACAATATCTTAGTCTCTAGAAAAGTATGGAAGTCGATGTTATGTGATTAGTTTAAAGTTAATACCTCAACGTAGGGATAAACGAAAGTGGAGTTACTAAGTGATAACGTTTGGAGAATTAAAAGATAATAATCAAGAGGATAAAAAGCTTCCGTTCTGAGAAATTTGCAATAAATAGTTAAGTTGTATTATTAGTAAATTGCGACTGGATGGAAATACAAAAACAAGGTGCGATTAAAATACTTAATAGAACATATGTGTGTTATAATTAAAGGATAATAGATTGGTAGCTCAAGGGTGGTTAGCTCACTCCCGTATGAAAGGGGGTGGTGCTAGTGTCAGTATTCGAAGCATTGATGTTCGCAGTAGCTTTTGCAACATTGATCGTAGTGATTCTGTCATTTAACCATAAAAAATAACCCATCCTTGAGTTGAGAGCTCGATGGGTTATTACCTATCAATAGCCAATCCCCCTTGATGGGAACCACTATTATATTTGGCCGTTTGATGTTAGCGCATCAAACGGTCATTTTTATTTTATTCCGATATTACCTTTAGTATACGTTTGAATTACTTGTATTTCAAGTAATTAGATACTAGCGCTTTAAAATGGTTTTTAGTATCATGACAACTGTTAAAAAAATACAGTGAACTCTTATATTATCCAGAGTACCTTACAGTTTTCTCTACTGTAACAGAAGAATGTTGTTTGTAGCGTTGGAAGTGCATTTTGTCATGTCCTAGCGGAGAATTGTAGCGCTCGCATTGTATTTGTCGCCTTCCTGGTATGTTTTGTCTCTTTCAGATATTTAATGGATTTTTTATGCAAAAAATTTCCTTCGAGAAACATCCTAGGCTAAAAATACAGTAGTTCAGATGTTTCCCCTTTGCTAAGTTCAATTGTTTCGATGAACTTCTCGATAGTTGTTGTTAAATATGTATTCGATCGTCGGATAAAAACTGTTTTAATGTTACTATATTTTTCAGGTAGAGAATGGCATTTGATTAGGCCTCTTGCTTGCAAGTGAGAGACTGCTGATTTTGGAACAAATGTGATGCCAAGGCCTGCCACAACACTACTTAAAATGGTTTCCAATGTGCCGAATTCCATTACTTTTTTAGGGGTAATATTTTCGTCTGTGTACCAAGCCTCGAGTCTTGCTCGATAGCCACACCCCTTGCTAAAACATAAGAATGGCTTGTCCTTTAATTGTTCAATGGATATCGTGTTCATATCCGATATTAAAACAAGCTCTTCTTGAAAAACACCGTGAGCGATTAAATCAGGATGGATGTCTGTCTCCGTTACAAAAGCACCGTCCAAACGGTGGTTCAACACTTTCTCCTGTAACTTTTCCGTAACTCCTGAGAAAAGGGAAAAATCAACGTTCTTATACTTTTTCGTATAAGTAGATAAAATAGTAGGTAGTTTTATGACAGTTTCTACTGTGCCAATCTCTAATTTTCCAGACGGTTCTTCTTTACTTTGCACCACTTTTTTCATTTCGTTTGTTAGCGAAAGTATTTTCTCGCAATATACTAATAGTTTTTTTCCTTCGGGTGTTAAACTCATTCCACGATTGTGTCGGTTAAACAATGGAGTATTTAACTCGGTTTCGAGCTTCTGAATTCTCGATGTGATATTTGATTGTACATAACTTAATTCTTTTGCAGCTTCTGTGACAGTCCCTTTTTCGGCGACCTTTTGAAAAATCTCCAAATCTTTAAACTCCATTTTTGAACCCCCTTCTAACATGCATGTTTTCTATGGTATCACTAATAATGATAATAAACATCAATATTACTCATTTTACATGATAGTGGTTTATAAAGTTTAATGTATAAGGGAAAACCGAGAAGGAGATTGTTGTTTGATGAAAAATAATATTTTATTAGGTACTTTTTTATGTTTTATTGCGAGTGTGTCATGGGGTGCTATGTTTCCTGTCGCACATGATGCTTTTAAATATATTGATCCGTTTTACTTTACTATTTTCCGTTATGGAACAGTAACAGCTATTTTAGTTGTGATTCTTTTATGGAAAGAAGGTAAACAGGCATTTCGATTTGAAGGAAAAGGGATACTATTGTGGTTTTTCGGTACGATGGCTTTTACTGTATATAACTTACTAATCTTTTTTGGAGAAAATCTCTTAGGAGGGCCAGGGGTGATGGTTGCTTCAATTATGGAATCTTTAATGCCGATGATATCTATAGTGATATTTTGGATACTACATAGAAGAAAACCATTTACGTTCACATTAGTATGTGTATTACTAGCTTTTATCGGCGCTTTGCTCGTGATTACGAAAGGAAATTTTAGTGCATTCTTATCTGCAACAGACAATATCATTCCATTTTTCCTTATCTTATTAGCGGTTATTGGATGGGTTGTCTATACAATGGGAGGAAATAAGTTTAGAGGTTGGTCTGCGCTGCGCTATTCAACGTTAAGCTGTCTATTAGGAACAGGAACTGCGGCTGTAATCGTTTTTGTATTAACTCTTTCTGGAAAGATAGATTTACCGACAATGGAAACAATCAAAATTGTAAGTCCGCATTTATCCTTCATGATTATTTTTCCTGGGGTTATTGCCTTGCTAGGATGGAATATTGGAGTTAGTATCCTCTCTCCTTTAAATGGTCTATTATTTATTAACTTCGTGCCAGTTACAACGCTTGTTATTTCCGGTATTCAAGGCAATGAAGTTACATCTTATGAAGTAATAGGTGTCGGGCTCATCATATTCGCTTTAATTTCCAATAATATTTTTGTCAGAATGAGACAGAAGTTTGATGCACTGAAGCAGGTCAAAAGAAGTTTACAAGAAAGTGTTTCTTAAATTTATGAATAAAAGTGTTTTCTTTTACAGATGAAATTCTGTAGAAAGAAAACACTTTTTTTATTGAAAAGGGATAACTCAACTAATGAAGAATTTAACAACAATATACGGAAGAAAAGAAGTTACTCATGAGAATAGTCTTAACTTGAATACCTGCTCTAAACAATAACATCGACATAATTCACCTAAATGAATTATGTCGACCTTTTTAATTACTGAATTATTTCTGTTTATCAACAACGATATATGGTTGTAATTGGAATGGTTTTGGTGCAATATTGCGGTCATTCCATTGTGCAAACCAGCGCTCTAATGGATAGAAATAATAGCCATCTTGCCATTGATCGGAAGTATCATAAGGATCAGCAAAGATTAACATATCATCACCAATGCCTGGTGTGCCATTATTATCGTAACCAATGATTGCTTGCCAATGCCCGTCCCAATCTGACCATTCAACCATAATAGGACGGTTATTTGATAAGTGATTTGTTAACCATTTAACAAAATAGCTATCTTTAGCATCTTTAACCCAAGCTTCTGTAGTGTCAGTGTTTTCAGAAGCATATAAGCTATTCCAAGTAAATGTAGCAGGGAGGTTACCTACGTTATTTTCTGTAGCGCCATCTGTATCTTTAATTAAATCAGATGCTGCAACATCTTTACGATAACTTGTATCAACAACTTCAAAACCTTCTAGGCTTGAAAAGAAATCATTGAGTTGACTTACATCTGAACCATATTCAGGGAAATTGTTTGCTGAGCCAGGCTTTGCTCCTGGTATATCAAGATCTGTCATTGCTTTCATTTTTTCAGCAATTTCCATCTCCGTTAAATCCGTTACACCAAAATGATTTGCTACCATTAAGGATGTAGCTGGACCACAAGACCATTCAGTCGTTTGTTGGAACGTTTTAAAATTTTCTATAATAAGTAACTGATCATCTGATTTAGCATGATAAAAATCTGGTGTTTTGTAGTAGCGAGAATTCTTGTTATCTCCCGCAAATGCATAACCATCTGCTCCACCCATTTCATCAAAATCTTTACCTTCAATTGTTGGTGGTTTAACTGCCACAGTAGTTTCGGCTGACGCTTTTGTATCTACTTCCTTATTAACTTCCGCTTCTTTTGTATCTGAGTTTGCTGAGCATGCAGATAATAATAGCATTGCGGATGCTAAAACTGCTGTAAGGGTTCTTTTCATTTATCCCCATCCTTTTCATAATTTTTAAACACAAGAATTGATTATATAGTAAGTTTCTTTAGTATCAATAGTTAAAATTGCCTAAAGTTATTAATATGTAAGCTTTTATAAATTCCCGCTTAACTTTATCTATGCAGAGTATCTCTATAAACTAGCATCGAACTTATTAAAGTGGGCAAAGAAAGCGTTGTTTGTATAGTGCGCACCATATAGTCTCTAAATAGTAACCACCTGGATTTAGCGCTCTGGTATTCGCTTTCCGCGGGCGTTGCCTCAGCCTCCTCGCTGCGCTGCGGGGTCTTCAGCTAACGCTATTCCCGCAGGAGTCTCATACCGCCGCGCTAAATCCAACTTTATGTGGCACTTCTTAGAAATCATATCCGATAAATCGGTAAATTAGATAAAATACTCTGTTAACGCGACCACTAACCAATATATTGCGTAAATGCCTTTTAATGTTGCGTAAAAAGAATCTTATGTTGCGCATTATTTAATGGGTGATTGTATCCGGATGAATAGAGTGTATATTTTTGCCGTTGTGCGGCACTATCAAATAGTTAGCAAGGCTCTATGAGATTGGAGCGAAAGGGCGGCGACTCCTGCCGGATGAGTGAGACAGATGAGCCATCACAAACGGCGCGCATGCGACGGTGATGGCTCATCGCTCACCCGGCGGAAAGCGTCCGCCCTGCAGCGAAAATCCATGCGGTAACTAATGCGCACTATATAAAAAATCCGTTCTATATTATGCGTAATAAAAAAACGCTGTGTGCCCGAAATTTTACCTTCGTCCGTACCGAAACGAAAACAAACAAATTCTAACGAAGATTTTAATGCTTTCCTTACAAGTGTCTTGTGTAAGAAAGTGGTTAATCAACAGACGTGGTTTCCTGCAATAAATTCATTATGATAATTCCTCGACTAAATTCTCCAAAAGCGTAACACTGAATTCATCTTCCGTTCACCTAGCGATACTATACTCTAGATATCAAGAAAATACGGAGGCGGCGTAAAAATGAATATTGCATGGAAAGAAATGAAAAAGAATAAAGCAAAGTTTACGATATTAGGATCAATCATATTTTTAGTCAGCTTTTTAACATTTATCATTTCTGGATTATCAAATGGGCTATCTCAAGATAATGCGGCTTTGATAAAAGATTTACCAGATGGACAATTCTATATGAATGCGGATGCGAATGAAACGTACAATCTTTCGAGAATAGATGTAGATGCACAAGCAGACATATTAAATAAACAGAAAGATGCAATGGCATTTTCGATTCAAATGGGTTTTGTGAACGATACGGAAGACAAGCAGCATAGTGTCGCTTTTGTCACTTCAACAGATTCGAAGTTATTTGAATCCGTAGGTAAAGGTGAAGTAATCCTCGATCGCTCAATGGAAGACGATGGGATAAAAGTCGGAGATATCTTAACGAACAATCAGTTTAATGGAGAATTTAAAGTGACGGGATTTGTTGATCAACAAAAATATAGTCATGCCCCTGTTGCTTTCATTAATATGGAAGACTATAAAGAAATTTACCGTGCACATGAAATGCAATTGATTTTCATACCGGGTAAAGAGAAAGTACAAGATATATCGGGTTTACAATCATTTTCTAATAAAGATTTCCTAAATACGATTCCAAGTTACAATGCGGAACAAATGTCACTAAATATGATTGTTTGGTTTTTGGTGGTCATTAGTGGAATGTTGTTCGCAATATTCTTCTACATGATGAACGTTCAAAAGATTGGGCTATACGGAATCTTGAAGGCGCTCGGTGTTAAAACAAGCCGATTGTTCGGTATGATGTGGTATCAAATGATTGTTATCACCTTGATTGCACTTGTATTGTCTGTTGCGTTAAGCCAAGGTTTTGCAACGATTGCACCTGAAGGAATGCCTTTCAGCTTAACACTCGCTACAACTATTCAATTATCGATCATTTTTATAATCATCGGATTTATAGGCGCAACGCTTTCTGGACTTCAAATTAAAAAAGTGGAACCATTGCAAGCTATCCAACAAGGAGAGGTGTAATATGACAATCTTTACAATCGACGAAGTAACAAAAACGTTTACGAATGGTGAAGTGCAAGAACAAGTATTAAAAGGTATTAACCTTTCTCTTCAAGAAGGAGAAATAACTGCCTTAGTTGGTGCATCTGGCTCAGGTAAAAGTACAATCCTTACCATTGCCGCAGGACTGCAACGCGCATCAGATGGCAAAGTAATCTTCCAAGGAAAAAATATGACGAACATGAACCAGGAGCAGATTCGAAAGATACGAGCAAGCGAGTTTGGATTTGTTTTTCAATCATCCCACCTCGTCCCATTTCTCACAGTAGAAGAACAACTGATGCTAATGCTAGACGTGTCAGAAACGAAGATGAGTAAACGTGTACAAAAAGAAGAAGTGGAAAAAACACTCAAATTGGTAGAAATGGATCATCGAAAAGAAGCCTATCCCGCGTCATTATCAGGTGGAGAAAAACAACGAGTGGCAATAGCCCGTGCAATCATCCACCAGCCTAAAATGCTATTTGCGGATGAGCCAACAGCAAGCCTCGACTCAAAAAGATCGAAAGACGTCATGACATTGATTCGAGAGTTGACGAAGACGTTGAACATCACGACGTTGATGGTAACCCATGACGAAGAAATGCTCCCTTACGCGGATCATATTATTACAATGAAAGATGGGTTAGTTTTATAATCCGGATTAAAAGCAGTCCACGAGAGCCAAAAACATTTGGTATAAGTGGGCTGTTTTTTCTATTATTTCATTAACTAAAGTGAAGCACCTTTCACTACAGAAATTTTGTAGAAAGAAGAAGATTTTTCATTTCATTTTCATGTATTTTATTTTTATATTAACATTATTTATTAATTAATATAAAAAAATTTAATTATTTAATAAAAATATTGATTTTATAAAGTAGTTGATATATGATGAATACAAATGAAAGGAGGAATTAACAGTTATATGGGATATCCAGTTATTAGTCATTGCCCTGTATGTAGTGAAACGTTAAAAATCACAAAGCTACATTGCTCTCATTGTCACACAACGATTGAAAATGAATTTGAATTATCCAAATTGGCTTCCCTCTCAAGTGAGCAACTTCGATTTGTTGAAGTATTTCTAACATGTCGAGGCAATATTAAGGAAGTTGAAAAGGAATTGGGGATTTCATATCCAACAGTTCGGGGGAAATTAAATGAGGTTGTTAGTTCCCTTGGATACGAAACAAAGAAGAAAAACGAAGTGGACGAGAAAAAAGTTATTGAAATGTTAGAAAGCGGAGAAATAACTTCGGAAGAAGCGCTGAAGCTTTTAAAAGATGAATAGGGGGAATTAGAGATGAATGCAGAAATTGAAAAAGTATTAAATATGGTACAGGAAGGGAAAGTGGATGCAGCAAAGGCATCTGAGCTTATCCAAGTATTAAAAGTTAGAGAATCTGGAAGCACTACTTCACCAAGGTCTACTACCTATGCAGACAAAATGTTGAAAGTACGTGTTGTATCAGCTGAAAATGATAATGTTAATGTCAATTTGCCAATTAAGCTTGTGAAAGTTGTATTATTAGCTGGTCACAATATTGCTTCGAGTATTCCTCAATCGCAAAAATATGTAAAGGATATCGATATTAGTTTAATTCTAGATGCAATTGAAAATGAATTAGACGGACAAATTGTCGATGTTAGATCTGCAAATGGCGACACAATTTCCGTTACGATTGAATAGAGTACCCATATGTTAAACGTAAAGGTGAAATCAAAGGCAGTAAGACTCTCTATTCCAGTTCCTTATCTGGTGTTAAACATCGGTATTACTATACTTTCTTCCCAATTGTTGAATAAAATGATAAACAAATGGACCATTGAAGGCATGAAGGGAAAAGAAATGTCAGTTATGATTCCGCAATTTAATAAAAAGGAATTACAGGAAATTGTGAAAGAACTGAAAAGGCATAGAGGGCTTAGTATAGTTGACGTAAAAGCAAAAGATGGAACAGAAGTTTTTATAAGGTTGTAGATGATTGAATAGGCAAAAACTAAAAAAGCATTTTATTCTACAGCTTAATAAGATGCTTTTGAATACGCTCCTTGTGTTAGAAATAAATTAGACATTTGTTATGAAGTTGTGTCTAGCATAGTGAACCTGTATAATAACGGTTATTCATTGAAAATTCCTGCAATTATGTTATAATGAAATAGAAATTGAGTATATTAAAAAAGACTGTTTGGTGCAACTAACACCAAAACAGTCTTGCAATAAAATAGTATCGCTCCAAAGGCGATCAGCAGTTTAGGTAGAGTAAACCGTCCCGTCACTGACTAGGTTGTAGGGGCGGTTTACTTTTTTTGTGAAAAAGTATATGACAGTGCAAGAATAGATACGATTAACGTAGAAAAGCCAATCATTAGCACCAATACTTGGAAAGTAGTCATAGCAACATCTCCTTCCTCTCCTCACCAAAAAATATCGGTGAAAAGTAAATCGGAATGAAATGCTAACCGCCCTTGAAACCCTATTCTATTACTCTTAAATTATACCATACACATATGCTGTTTACGTTGAATTTTCTGAATAGGACGGCAGCACAACAGCAAAACAGTCTCCGGGACATATAAGGTTACAAATATAATAATGGCGAAGCTAATTTAACATTACTCAGCACCTTGCCTACTGCGACGAGCCTACGCAACTGTGGATCGATAATAATCTTGCGTGCTATGACACCGAGGTATAATTTTTAGGAAGTCTGGTAGTCTAGTCTGAGTTTACTAAATGATGATTATGACGTAATACTTTATATTTGAGAGCTACTTCTACTGCCAAGAAAAATTGTAGAAAGTAGGCTCTTTTTTTTAGGTAATAAGCTATACTAAGAATATTGAAAAAAGGTTGGTGGATTACTTGCAAAAATACATAGGTGAAATATTATTGATAATAACAGCCATTATATGGGGAAGTGGATTTGTTTCAAGTGCCATTTCGTTAGAATATTATACTCCTTATCAAATTCTAGCGGGAAGATTCTTAATTGGTGCAGTTATACTAAGTATTGTATTTCACAAAAAACTAAAGAAAGTAAATAAAAGTACTTTAATGAAAGGAACCTTATTAGGAATCATTCTATATCTTGGTTTTGCTCTTCAAACTGTAGGACTGCAATATACAACTCCGTCGAAAAATGCATTCTTAACATCAGTAAACGTTGTAATTGTACCTTTTATTGGACTTTTCTTATACAAGAGGAAAATTGATATGTTCGAATTAATTGGTGCAGTTTTGGCCATAATTGGTATAGCGGTATTATCTCTTAAGTTTTCTTCTGAAATTAATATAGGAGATTTGCTAACTCTCTGTTGTGCGATTGGTTTTGCATTTCATATATTTTATACATCTAAGTTTGTAAAAAATGAGGATCCAGTTGCTCTTACGATTGTTCAAATGATCGTTGCAGGAATTGTAGGATGTGTTGTTGTACTATTCAGAGGAGAATCTTCCTTTTCTTTGGAAACAGAAGGGATCATGAACCTTCTTTACCTAGGTGTTTTTTCAACAACGATTGCTTTTTTAATGCAAACAGTTGCTCAGAAATACACTTCGGAAACAAAAGCAGCAATTATTTTATCAACAGAATCCTTCTGGGGAATGGCGTTTTCGATAGTCATTTTAAGTGAAGTAATGACATTTAAAATGACTATCGGTGCAATCCTCATACTTTTTGCAATTATCATATCTGAAACGAAGTTTGGTTTTTTGAAAAAGAAAAGTATGGAAGAAATAATTTGAGTAAGAGAGCGTTTCTACAATGGATAGAGACGCTTTTTTTTATTGTTAAAAAAAGGGTAAATCTTAACCATTGGAGAATTAAAAGAAGAATGAAGAAAAATGGATAGAAATAAAGGGGATTGTAAATGATACATATTGTAAATGGAGATGCAGTAGGAAATAAGATTCAAGGAATAGATGGAGAAATTATTGTATGGAGAGAGATGTATGATTTTGGTCCATTGAGTTTAGAATGGTCAAAAGAGAAGCAAATACAAAGGCGTGCTATTTTTTTTGAGGAAAGACTAGGTATTCCTTCCGCATTTTTTATTTCCAATTGTGAGAAACAAAATCACCTTCTAAATAATATATCAACAAATGAGGAGGTTGTTCTTTGGTTTGAGCATGATCGGTATGACCAAACAATGCTCATGTATTTATTAACAGAACTATCTTCAAAGGGATTTGAAAAGCTATCCATGATAAGTATTGACCAATACCCTGGCATTTATCCTTTCCATGGATTGGGTCAGTTATCTTCCCAACAATTAATGGCACTAGTAGATGATAAAAAAGAGATAACAATGGAACAAATTCATGAGGCTGTTTCAGGTTGGATAGCATATAACTCGAATAATAAAGAGGATATTGAAAAATGGATTCAAACAGAACAGCATTTTCTTCCTTTTCTTCTTCCAGTTTTTAAAGAGCATGAAAGTTATTTTCCATCTCCAAAAACTGGCTTAAATGAAGTGGAATACTTATCGCTTCATCTAATTAACGAAGGAGTATGCCAATTCTACGAGTTATTTAGGATCGTAACTGAAAAAAGAGTAAATGCTGGATTAAGCGATTTGCATTTTGCTGCTATTTTAAACGAATTAATGAAGGGAAAGAATCCGTTACTTTCAAGTGATCTTCCTTTGCCAAGTTATCAACTTTCTTCGTCAAATGCCAAGTTAGAATTAACATCTCACGGTTTAGATGTGTTAAACGGGAAGAAAAATCGGTTGGATTTTGTGGGGATCGATTGGTGGATTGCCGGTGTTCATATACAAAAGAATGCTTCCAGTTAAGCAGAATAATGAAGAGTCGATTCCTTAACAATCAGGATATCGACTTTTTTGATTTTATAAAAACGTTTCGAAAATAAATTAATAATTTTTGCACATAATAATAAAAGTCCTTTTTAATGCAATTTATTTTCTAAAAGCATTAATTTCATTGGTCTGTATTAAACGGGTGTTTATTGCGAAAGATAAGGACGAATCTTAGCAATTAGCGAAAGGAGTGTTTTTATGGAGAATATACGAGAAGGTTTAATCCCTACAGTACTTGGAACAGCCGTAACAACTACAGGTATGGTATTGCGTAACAATAGAAGCATTTCACCGTTAATATCGAGTTCGATTATTGGTTTCGGTTTAGCTCATATTGTATTAGGGGCAATCGATTTAGTCGAACATCGTCGCTAAAGATTCGTAAGGGAAGGCATTCTTTCCTTCCCTTTATAACTTGCTCCACATAAAACATAAGGAGGTGTTAATCCATGAGAATTATATCTCGGATTGCTTTAGTCTTAGTTATAATTGGTGCGATCAACTGGGGTCTAATTGGGTTTTTCAGGTACGATTTAGTCTCCTCTATATTTGGTGGAGAGACTACAGGATTATCTAGAATAATTTTTAGTCTTGTTGGACTAAGTGGACTACTATGCTTACCACTTCTGTTTGACCCTGTTGGAGACGTAGATGTAGTTTCAGACAGAGATCATAGAAGCTACAGAAATCCTAATTTAGGAACTGAACTTGGTGACGAACCAGACTTTACAGATGTAAGAGACGTTTCTAAAAAGGACTATGATAAAGATTAGTCTCCGATAAAAAACTGATAACCCTATCACTGGGTTGTCAGTTTTTTTATGCTTTTTGTAAAAAGGAAAGGAAATATTGTAACACATCACGAAGATAACATAATGGCTTTATGGAAGGAGAATACAAATGTTTTTTGTAAATGTGGAAGGTGCAGTATTTAGAGATGATAAGTGGCTTTTAATCAGAAGAAGCAAAAAGGAAGAACATGCAGGAGGAGAATTGGCTTTAGTAGGTGGAACAGTAGACAATGAAGGTGATTCTCGAGATATTTTGGAAAGAACACTTCGACGTGAGTTGTTTGAAGAAGTTGGGGTTGAAGTAAAGGATCCTATTCAATATGTACGGAATACTTCTTTTGTATTGGCAAATGACAAAGAGGTTGTAGACATTGTTTTTCTTTGTGAATTCGATAAAGGGGAACCATACGCCAAAAGTCCAGATGAGGTGGAATCTATTCACTGGATGACTGCGGATGAAATTGTAAAAAACGAGGAAATACAATCCTATTTGCGCGACAGTATTGTAGCAGCCGAGGCTTTGAGGATCAGAAAATGATGGAGGGATTCGAACATGAATACTAAGTCACTAGAAAAAAACAAACATAGTTGGGAAGCTGCAGCAGAACGTTTTTATGGAAGAAATCCACTTCCTGAGTATGGACCAATGGCTCCACTTGAAGATAATCTTAATCTATTTGGGGATATTACGAATTTAAAAGTGTTAGACATCGGGTGTGGTAGTGGGCATTCATTACAATATATGAATCAGCGAAATGCAGCTGAACTATGGGGCTTAGATCTATCTGAAAAACAAATTAATTCTGCGAACCTATTACTAGCGGGTTGTGGTTCACCTGTTCAACTATTTCAATTACCAATGGAAGTTAATCCAGGCTTGCCACATAACTATTTTGACATTGTATATTCTATCTATGCTCTAGGTTGGACAACTGATTTAGACAAGACGTTATCCAATATTAATAAATATTTGAAACAAGGTGGCCTTTTTATTTTTAGTTGGGAGCATCCATTGCATAGCCGAGTAAGTAATGAAGATGGAGTCCTAACTTTTAATAAATCGTATCATGAGGAAGGTCCATACGACCATGAGGGATGGGGGAACCCCGCAATTATGCAACAGTTTAGAATCAGTACGTATATTAATACATTAATTAATCACGGTTTTCAGATTGAGAAAGTGGTGGAGGATGTTTGGTGCTCTGAAGAAGACATTAAAAGGCATGAAAATAGATGGTACTCATACGAAAAAGCAAAATCTATACCAACTACGTTAATTATTAAATGTAGAAAGCTTTAGGAGGATAACTAATTGAAAATCTATGACACAGTTCCATACTTTCTTGAAAATTATGAACCCTCCATTGATTTTTTAAGAAGTTATTATGAAAAGTATCCGGATATCTTTGAAGAATATTTTGCTTTTCATTGTAAGGACACGGAAGAAAGGCATAGTGAATCAATTAAAAAATATCCGCAGCATTTTACAATTATAAAGCAAGTGCACAAAAATATTCTCCCAGTAATTGAAGAAATAGAGGGAGAATATAGGGAACTTTATCAAATTTCTTTTCCTGTAGATATCAACCTGATCGTGGGAGGTTTTGGCTCAAATGCCTACACCCACCGTCAAATCATTCCGAACATCACGTTTGCATTAGAAAAATTATCACCTAATCCTGAACATTTGAGGGTAATCGTTGCACATGAATTTGGTCATGCAGCACAGAATATACTGTCAGATCAAGTAGGTATAGACTGGACTAAGATCAAATGGACTAGTCTACTTATTGGGCTTTATCAAGAAGGATCAGCCACCCATCTGTCTCGAAAGACAGTTGTAAACCTACATCCTTCTATCTATTTTTCTTATAATGACGAGGGCTATGATTGGCTAGCTTTCGCTCATGCTAATACAAGCGAAATAAAGAAAGCATTTGTAGATGATTATTTAACTTTAACACGAGATGAACTATTTCATGAGTGGTTTTCCATCAATGGAGGAAAAAAGTTTGGATACAGTAGATTAGCATATTTCATAGGAGATTTGTTCTTTCAATATGAAGTGAACAAACTAGGAGAAATGGCTGCAATAGTAGCTTGGAAAGATGAGAACTTTGAAGAGAGAGTGAAACAATGGTTGTTTCAAGAATAATAACGAATAAGGAGAATCTCATGACAAATACAATAATGAATGACAATTTGGAAGAATATGATAATTCAGTTTCCTATGATATCGAAAATAATGCTTATGTGGGGGAAATCCCATTTCTAATGGAGTGGGCTTCAAAGAATAGAGGCACCATCATTGATTTAGCTTGTGGTACAGGGAGAATAACGATTCCTTTAGCACAAAAAGGCTTAAACTTAATTGGGGTTGACCTACATGCGGGTATGCTTGAACAAGCAAAGAAAAAAGCAGAAGAACTTCAATTACAGATTGAATGGTTGGAGCAAGACTGCACTCAACTAAATTTAAATTGTCAAAGTCCATTAATCTATATGGTAGGGAACTCCTTTCAACATTTTCATACGAATGAATCTCAAAACATGCTTTTATCTTCTATCCATGCACATTTAGAGGAGGATGGAATTTTTATTTTTGGAACGAGGTTTCCTAACGCAGAAGAGTTACTGCAACCGAGTACCGAAGAATATTGGAAAACGTATAAAGATGTAACATGTAATAAAGAGGTAGATGTTTATACGATTAGTAACTATGATGCCTTGAGTCAAATTCAACACTATACGACAATTAGGAAGTTTAAAAATGCGGATGGCATTGTCGTTGATGAAACAAGAACGCATATAAGCTTGAGGTATACATATCCAAAAGAAATGGAAAGGCTATTATACGAAAATGGGTTTGATATTTTACAAGTGAATAAGGATTGGAAAGGAACACCAATTAGTAACGAAAGCTATGAAATGATTTATGTTTGTAAAAAGAGGATTTATGAAAAAGAAAAATAAAATATATTTGATTTTATTCATTGTAGTTATTGCAATTTTTTCATTCAAGTATTGGAATGATTATCGTGAACGAGATTTAGAGGATTTAATCCGATTGAAAAAAAGTGATTTTATAGGTTTTTCCTTTACAAATAGTGGCATTCCTATTCTAGACGACAAAAGTGATGGGTGGGGAACCAAGGATATAGAGCCAGTAGATGAACTTCTAAATTTTTTAAGCCAATATCGAGTGAAAAAGCAAAAGGAGAATTTCTTCGATACTAATTACAAAGGGAAGAGATTTGGATTCACAATCCATCATAATAAATCTAATCCTACTATGGTTACGGTGGAGGAAAAATATGTTCATATTTATAACGGGAAATATTACGAAGTAGTCAATGATACAATCGATATGGACTGGTTGAATGCATATTTTGAAAAATATCAGAAAGAATATAACAGGTAGTCTATTGGGAAGGAACAAAACAGGGTTTAAGCCTAAACATAGGAGAATGTTCAGGGCATTTAATGTATTAATGGTATAATTGAAGAAAAAAGTGCGGGGTGGTCACTGTGAGTGAAAAAGCATTAAAACGTATTCCGTTAGATAAGTTAATGGATTTAAAGGTAGATTATGCGTTTAAACAAATGTTTGGCAGTGAAAAAAATAAAGAAATTACCGTCGTATTTCTAAATGCGATTTTAAAACGCACAGGTAGAGATATTATTAAGGAAATCATATTTAAAAATGTGGAAATTGGTGGCGAGTATCTTAATGATAAGCAATCACGATTAGACATTTTAGTAAAAACGCAGGATGATCAGCAAGTTAATGTGGAAATTCAATTCACGAATAAATATGATCTGGTGAAACGTACTATTTATTATTGGTCACAGGTATATAGCGATCAGATTGCGAAAGGTATGGGTTATGCTGAATTAAATCCTACAATTACATTAAACATTTTGAACTTTAATTTATTTTCAGAAACAGACTTATTTCATACAACTTTTCACTTATACGAAGATGAAGAAAAATTTCGTATGGACAATATAATGGAATTTCACTTTATTGAGATACCAAAATTACTAAGGCATTGGAAGGAAGAACGACTTGATCCTTGGAATGACGTATTAGCACGATGGCTATTATTACTTGGTATTGTTGATCATCGAAAAGACCGTGTATATGAGGATATTTACAAGGAATTGGAGGAGATTGCTATGAAAGATGAACATCTAATGGATGCCTTTGCTATTTGGGAAGAGATTAGTTCTACTCCTGATGGATTATTAGCGTATCGTACTCGTTTAAAGCAGGTAATGGATGAAGAATCGATTATCAGGGAAGCAGAACTACGAGAAAAGGCTGCGTTGGAAAAAGGTTTAGAAAAAGGTTTAGAACAAGGTACTCAAATTGCTAACGAGAAAACTGCATATAGATTACTACAGACAAATTTAAGTTTAGAGGATATTGCAAAAGCAACCGAACTTTCCATAGAAAGAGTAGAGGAACTAAAAAAGAAAGCTGGCTTTTGATTTTTTTTAGTCAATGATAGTCAGATATTTCGTAAAGGGAAATTCTTATAATGTTCTATTGGGAAAAGCTGTCTTAAGGTCAAGTGAATGACCTTAAGACATTTCTTTTCTATGAATCACGTAATTAATCGTTAAAAAAGGCAAAGAAAATATCCGCATTTCATGCTTAGCACGAAGCTCTCCCTCATTTATTTCCTCTAGCAAAAATTTTTCTTGTAGTGGTAATTTGAATACGTATTTATTAGTAGCTAAATAGATTCCCATATCCGAATCACTAGCTCCTTTGCTTGTTAAGACAAGCTTCTCTCCCTGCTGATGCAATTCCAGTATTCCAACCATTGATGACCTTGGCAGTGGCAAAGCGATATTCATATACGTTTTATTATTCGCTCGATGGGATGAGTAGAGAGCGACAAAAATGATCTCTTCATTAATTTTTCGGACCCATGCCCTTGTTTTTGTGCGGCCGTCTTCTATTGCAACTATATCTCCAGTCATTTCCATTTGTTTATTAGAATAAGGTAGGTTGAGTTGCTGTATTCTCCTACTAATAAGTTTATAAATAGCTGCAAATGGCTTAAACCAAGTGTGCCAATGCACCTCAGAGAATAATCTGTATTGAGTTGTATTTTCGTAAAAATCGATGATGGTAGCAGATATGGTTTCCTTCTCCACATACATATTCATATCATCGACAAGCCCTTTGTAAGTTCTCTTCTCCAGATGATCAGTTAAAATTTGCTCTCCAATTATGTACTTTCCTTTAACTTTGCTAACGGGAAAAAGCCAATCTTGCCTTTTGGATGGAGGCGTGAAAATGGACCAACCAATAATTCCACAAATGGCGAATAAAATACAATTAAAAAAACCATGAAAACGAAGCATAAAATCAATGCCTATACTAAAAATTCTTGTAGCATACAGTAAGGAGAAAATAATGGTAACCCCTAACGAACCGAATGATATAAGCACAAACACTTTTTGTCGTACACTTGCAAAAGTGGTTTTAATAGTTAATACAATTAGTCCATAAATCCCAATAATATAAAGAAGCACGGAAACAACTTCAAGCCAAGGGAAGAAGGTTATACCTATTGCTACAACGATCGGAGAAATTAAAATGATGGTACAGAATATTTTATATGCAGTTGTCTTATATAAACGACCAAGAAATCCTACGAAAATGGGCAATAAGAAAGCAGAATAATGAAAGTGAATTCCAGTTAACCATGTAAGAATAGGTGAAAAACCCGTATCAATTTCGGCAACAGAAGAAAAGAACCAAATACCCCCAATGAATAAATACATCATCCCAGCATCAATCGAAAATTCTTCTAAATGCGCAAAGCCTCGGCGGATAAAACGGCCGAATCCATATAAAGCAATGACTAATGTAAAAAGTAGATAAATGCTTGCAAATAATATATCGAACTTTGTATCCGTCGTTATTTGTAAAATAAAAACAGATGCAAAAGCTGGTATCGCAAAATAATAATACATTCGATTTTCTTGTTTCAAGATTAATTGTAAAGTGAATGGTACAAATAAAAGTTGAGCAACTGTTAGCATTAAAAAATACCAAGGTGTTACACTAAAAAACATAGTAGCTAGAAATAAAATAATATGCATTAATACAATACTTTTAAAAGTCATTCGCTCGAAATTCTCCTTCATATTCAAATAAAATGCCGATTAACGGATTCGTAATGACGACATGTATCGAAAAAACGTCTCTTTCTTCTATATAATATTCATTTGCTTGTACAATACCTTGAAAAATTCTGGATAGGGGAATTTCAATTAATCCAAGAACCAATCGCTGTTTTCTTGATTCAATTTGCATATGTCCTTCTTTTGAAACAAAGAAAGCCAGTTCGGAGTAAAATAAACTCGGTTCTCCTAGATAATCTTTTACGATGTCTTCATTAGAATCTAGGCTCATAAGTGCATTAAAATATCTTTTCTTTTTAGGAAACTGAAAGATTCTTTCCCAGTGGACTTGGTTCTCGCCGTTTGCCCCGATTCGACTACTGTTTACTATAGAAAAAGGAATTCTTTCTCCTTGCTCTGGAAATAAAAACTTCCAACGAGTTCCAAGCAAAAACAAGGGGAGCAGCCATTTAGGTCCTCCGCTTATTTTCTTCATGGTGCCAGTTGCTTTAAAAGGTTTCCCATCAGGAAGTGCATATCTTTTTTGGAGCATTGGCTGAAGCTGATAAAATTGATCACCAAGTATTTGTTTATAGATAGACATTTAAATGCTCCTTATCTTGTTCGTTTGCAGCTTTTAGCAGACGGAATATCCTTCCTCATGAAAAATCCAATAATAGAAAGACCGAATAAAGTTACGTTAAAAGTTAAAGGATTAAATGGATGACTAAGAATAGCGGGATCCGCAAAAATGGCTGATAAGGTGAGCAGTGGGAAAAGGATTAATTGTATTCCTAGTAATCTTTTTTTATTAGAATAGAGTAACCAAATGAAACCAAAGACTATTTCCGCCATGCCAATTGTCGCAACAATGCCAGCTGCTTCACTTGTTGTGATAGCTAGTAATCTTTTCGTCATAGACACTTCTTCTGGATGCATCATTATCAATTTAGGTACTAAGCCTTGATATACCCATACGAAAAAGAATAAGAGTGTGATGATCCAATGACTGAAAAATCGACTATATTGTGCAGATGGAGATTCTCCTTTTTCAAGCCATCTTTTTAATACATCGAAGCTTAGTGCAGTTGCCCATCCGATAAGTGGTCGAAAAACAAGATGGTCAAAGAACTTACCTATCGCACCAAAATTAGTTTCATAATCGTATTGTGTAAGAAATATAATCGAATTTAGTTCAGGCTTATACTTCCAATAGCCTTTTCCTTCGCGAATGATAGAAATCGCTTGGTCCGTCCCAAAGTGCAAGGAAGATGTTCTCGAATCGTCCTTTGCATGAAAAGTTCCAACACTTTTTCCCCACCCAGCAATGTTTAAACCAAATCCAATATTCGTTTTATATTCAAAATGCTGCGGTTCATGTTCATCTTTTGGTAAATAGGTGATAGAAGAAAAGCGAAGATCCCATTGCTCATGCAGTTTCGGATTCTGCGTGGCATCCCACAACTTTTCCATTTCCGTATTGATAGCTGTTTCAACATATATGGCTTTCCTCTTCATTCGTTTCACCTCTAGTCAAGCTTATCACAAGATGGTATGTGTCAAGTTTTTCTCGACATAGTATTAACACCAGTATTTTAAGCACTCTCTATCTGTACACTTATTAAGCTACCGCGCTAACGCTTGCTGGCCTAGATATATTTGTCACGTTCTAAAAACCAAGAACCTGACAAATACATCTAGGGTACTATCTAAAGCTTTTTACTAGTTGTCCAATTGCTGTTGAATGCGCAATATACAAGCTAATAGAACCCTGTTTGGCGCCGATGGATGGTCTAGTGGGATTACGGAGTATCTCGGACATACGAACTACCTTTTTCACTTCTCGTTGCTGTCTTTCACTTCTACGCTGATGGTGCAGATACACATCACGTAATGTCCCATTTAACATGCCTTGTTTCACTTTTACCATGGCTTCTCCACCTTCTTGACTCCAATGCATTCCTCTTTTTTTCATACGAAAGGAAATATGCCGTTGATTCGATTCCATTGCACCAAGGCTTCTCGCATCCTTTGGTGAGTTCTCCACTTTCTCACGCCAGTCAAAAATACGATCCCAGTTATTCTGAATGTAAGAGCGAAACACGTTTACTTTTTCTATTTTTTTCGGGTCTTCTAGCGTGCTTTCATACGTATCTAACCATAACGTAAAGTCCTTCAACTCATGAGCCTTCATAGCCTTCCGAATGCCATTCTTATAGTCACTTTTTCCTCCACTTAATGCACGATTCAATGCTTGCGCAATATGATACTTGTCTAATTGATTTAACACGGGAAACCGTGATTGGGAAAAGGCTTCTTGAAACTTCTCGGATGTATATCCCAATCCTCCATCACTGTTTGTAATAACGCAGGCATTTTCCAACGAATAATGATGGGCACTGAACGCTTGGACTTCCCCCCAAAACTTAGTAGTGGGCTGTGTTGTCATAATGACTTTTGGTTCACGTAAGGATACTCTTTTTCCGTTTTTATCCCAGCCCTCATGTACAATCGCATGACGCACTTCCAAACTTTTTTTCTTCTCGGTTCCTCGAACAAATACACCATCTGCTTCCGCATAGAAGAAGTCCACTTTTTTTCCCTCTGGAAGGGAAGCTGCCTCTTCTAATTCCGCTACCATTTCTTCATCTGCCTGTGCTTGTGCCATCCCTACCCGCTTCACGATACTTCCTACAGTCGTATGGCTAACCTCTACAGCGGTCCACTCTTTCAGCACACGTGCAGCCTCACGATACGTATTTTCACTTGCCAATTCTGCCACTTTCACTTCTACCAAAGAACTCTGCCGTTGGTGTCTTCTTAAGCCCAACCACTCATCCAAAGGGTAATGATTATCCCCTTTTTTATCCGCCATAAGTGTATGACGGAAACGAACAGATCCAAAGGTGAATTGAACTGTTTTCCAGTCATCTCTCTTCACCGTCCAACCTAGTTCTTGTTTTTGTTCTTTTATAACCTGATTTATCTTGGTGAAAACGTCCCCCAAAAGAGAAGCAAACACTTGGTACATATATAGTTGGATACTTTCTTCCATCTCGATTAGATTATCAGTATCCTTTATTATTTGGTAGACTTTTGATATAATGGATTCCATAAGAAGGCCTCTTTCTAGATGTATTTGCCCTACGAAGCATACATTTATGATAGAGCGCCTTCTTTATTTTTTCTAGTGGAAACCCTCGAGAAATATTTTACACATACACAAGATGAAGGAATTTTGGATAATGATGGAGAATAGATAAGTAGGTAAAGCTACATCTTATGTTGGGGATATAAATTAAAAAAATTGTTTGAGGAAGGAGATAAGATGAAAAAGAAGAGATCAGTTAAACAGCAGCTAGTTACTGGATGCATTTTACTAGGAATGCTAGTTGTATTGGGAAGTTTGCAAGTAGTTTTTTCTCCTTACACTTTCGTTAGAGGAGTAATGATAATTGCAGTGATAGGTTGCTCAGCAGGAATAGGAGCATATATAAGAGAATTTTTTATCGTAAAGAATAGCAACCAATTGAACAAATGATACTCGTATTTTTATTCAATGAGCTGGCGGGTCAGTACAATATGGTGGAGGTGAACAAATGTCTTTTAAGACTATTATCCAATTATGTATCGCTTCCATGTTTTTGGTATTTTCTACTCTTGTCGCTTGGTATGAAGGAAGTAGTATATTAAATACACCCTGGGAATGGAGATATACCGCTATTTTTTCTGAAATAGTTAATGGTCCGGTGATGCAAGCAGACGATATTTTAACAATTGATTATTTTGTATATGCTGCTAAGTTTACAGCTATATTTCCTTTGCTTATGTTACTTAGTAGTACGTACATTATAATCCTTCTGGGATATGTTTTATTCAAACGTAACATTAAGAAGTATTCCTACTTCCTATCTTGTATTGGCGTTATATTCTTAGTATTAAGTGTTCTTGTATCGAGTTCACCAACTATTGGTTTGAAGATTTTTTTCAATTGTTTTCTTTTATTGGGCATTTTACTAATAGTTATTGCGCTACTTAGATTGTTTAATCTAACGATATTCCGGAAACAGATGCTGTAAATGATGCTGAATTTAACCAATTTATATCAGTCTTTGATTAGAGGTGAAAAATTGATTTACGTAGTTAGGCATGGACAAACTGATTTGAATAAAGAAGGAAGAATGCAAGGAAGATTAGGCTTGCCATTAAATGCGAGTGGAATAGAACAAGCGGAACTTTTAAGAGACGAACTTCAAAACATAAAATTCGATTATGTTTTTTCATCCCCACAAGAAAGAGCGATTCAAACAGCAGAGATAGCAACGGGTATTAAAGTAATAATCGATACTAGACTGGATGTATTTGATTTAGGAGAAGCTGATCGATTAAAAAAAGCAGAAGTAAAAATGGATGGAGTAGTTCCTGATTCTAGTGTTTATAAGAGCGTTGAAGACATCCATAGCTATATAAAGAGGGTTTTTTTCTTCATGAAGGAACTAGAAGCTGACAATGGCAAAAGACAACTAAACATTTTAATATCTGGACACAAATGTACAACTGGCTGTATTGGTGCTTATTTTGAAGGTATACCAAAAGATAAAAATATACTAAGATTTCCCTCAAATAATGGTAAATATAAAGTATATAATCTCGGTAAAAATGAGGTTAGGAGGTGGAGTAATGGAACAAAAAACACTTAGTCGTGTAAATCAAATAGGGTGGAATCAATCCGCTTATCAAGCTTGGACTAATCGACATGGTTCACCTAAAGAATACGCTAAAAAGTTAATGGAAAAACCAACAGATGCTGTATCTCACTATTTGAATCTCATAGGCACTGTAAAAGGTAAAAAAATTGCTAACTTCTTGGGGTCTAAAGGGAATAAGGCTGTATCTTTTGCGCTATTAGGAGCAGATGTTACGGTAGTGGATATATCGGAAGAAAATAGAAAATATGCGATGGAGCTAGCAAAAGAAGCCCATGTAAATATGAAGTACATAGTTTCAGATATTTTAGAAGTTTCAGAGAACGAAGGATTAGCGGATTTTGATTGCGTGATATTAGAACTAGGTGTATTACATTACTTCGTTGATTTACTACCTCTATTTAAAGTGGTGTACGATTCACTTAAGCCAGGCGGTCAATTTATTTTAAGAGATTATCATCCTATCGTTTCAAAATTAGTGCATGTTGAAGGAAATAAAATGATCGCAAATGGAGATTATTTTAGTAAAGAAGTGGTGGAAGAGAATGTTGCTTATAGCATTTTGCTACCAGAGGAAGAGAGTGCTGCTTTGAGTAAAGTAAACATTCGAAGATGGACTTTAGGTGAAATTGTTACAGCCATTTCAAATTCCGGACTTCATATTAACTATCTAGACGAAGAAGCAGGGGTTAAGTGGGCATTTCCTGCAAATTCACCTGAAAGGGTAGAAAATAATATGCCTGGATTATATACGTTAATTGCCTTAAAGTATAAATGGAGAGACAAATCATAAAATATATGGTTTTGTCTCTCTTTCATTTGTTTTTAACTATATATTCACTTGAAAAACGCTTATAACTATCTAACTATTACATTTCAGGCTGAGTACCACATAGCTCAATCCGAGTGCCGCATAAATTATTCTGAGTACCACATAAACTGGACCGAGTGCCACATAACTCAATCTGAGTACCACATATCCACCAATCAAATACTTAAGACTTTTCCAATTTCATCATATAAAACCCGCTCCAAGCAAATACAATGGAAGCTACATAAAAGATGCTGCCAATCGTCAGAAAATCAACTAAATACCCCGTAACTATAACTGCAATAGCTGCACCAATAGATGTCCAAATATGATAGAGACCAATTTCCTTGCCTGCCGTCTCTTTTTTTATAGTACGAGCTAGAACTGTTTTTTCCGAATTCTTCTGAACCGCTCCAAGTAATCCCATCACAACTTGAAGGCCATAAACATGCCAAATTTCATAAGCAAGTGGAAAAACGAGCAATATCAGTGCCATTCCCCAGGAATAAATGATTAATAGAATTTTATCTCCCGTTTTATCAGCGAGCTTTCCAATTATGGGGTAACTTAATGCTGCAGTTAGTGCAAATATTCCATATGCCCATCCGAACTGTGAATAGCTGCTACCGACATTTTTTAACAGCAAGACATAGAATGGGAAAATCATACTTGCCGCCATACCTATAGTGCTTTGATAGACAATAAATCTTCTGTAATTCATCAATGATACTCCTCATAGAAAAGATTCTTGAACCGGTGATTAGGATCATATTTTTCCTTCATTTCAAAGAATTCTTCTGCTCTAGGATATGCCTCTTCCAACTGTTCTTTTGTGGGGTATTGATAGTAAGGAAGATAATAGCTTCCATCATGAGCTAACGTAATATCAATCATCTTTCGAACTACTTGACCTGTTTCTACGATACTGTCTTTACTAGTTCCTTGATTTATAAGTAATACGAGAGCAAACATGTCTTCTTTTGCATAAGACAGGACTGCCTCGTCATTCTTCTTTACATATCGAATAGTAATGTTCAGCAAATTAAAGTCTTTTTCCTTTTGAAGCATTTCTCTTAAGTCATCTATATAGTTGGTAAATTCATCTACTGGTACGAAATATTCTTGCAATATTTCCGTTTTACTTGTACTGTCATATTCCATAAAGGCTGATTCCGAGCGCATCACATTATTTCTTGAAATATAAGAGTCATCAATCTTCTTATTGTATGTTTCTTGTGTTTTCCAAAACATATTCTTTCCCCAATCATTGATACGAGAAAGACCTAGAAAGAATTTTGGGACTGCGATTATGCTCTCACGTTTTAATGTAGAGTGTTTGTTTAGCAGTGATTGGTCAGTGGTGAAATAGTTCGTAATATACATATCGGTCAAAAGGTTATCTGGTGCAACTGAAATTCTTGCCAGATGCATTTTTACAGTATCCTTTCCAAGGACATTAGTAGCGAAATAAGAACTATATTCATCGTAAGCTAGCGATTTTGTTTGAACTTGATAGAGTTCATCATCCGTCAATTGCAATGTTACATCAAGAATTACACCGAATAACCCGTAACCCCCAATGACCAACCGAAAGAGCTCAGAATTTTCTTCACGACTGACATGAATAATATTCCCTGCTGCATTAAGTAATCTAAATGATGCTACGGATTCAATCAAAGAAGTATTTCGAATGTCGCGGCCGTGCACATTCACACTTAACGAACCACCGACTGTGAAAATATTTTGGGATTGACTAACCATTAAAGCGAGTCCATATGGGTTGATATAGGATTGGATGTCAGCCCAAGTTACTCCACTTTGTACAGTGATGAGTTTATTCTCTTTATCTAATGCTAGAATTTTATTATAGTTTTTCATATCGAGTAGAATGCCATTTGGATAGAGGGTTTGACCTCCTTGACTATGCTGCATACCTGCAATAGAAATTGGATCATCATGCATATTCGCGTCTTCTATAATTTTACGAACATTCTCCTCATCATCGCTTGATTTCACAGCCTTCATCTTGATAGGTAAAAGCCGCCCATAATCCTCTACAATTGGATGGGAAATTTGTAATTGAAATAGTTTAAAGGAGCAAATTAATAAGAGTGCATATAAAATAATAGCGAAATAACGATTTTTGAAAATTAGTCTCGCCTCCTTTTACAAATGCAACTATATTTTACCATTTGAAGAAGTGTTTTTGGGATATTCTTAAAATTAAAGACAATTGAGTGCCACATAACTTATTCCAATTTTACTTAAACCGGGCTGAGTGCCACATAACCAAATCAAACACCACATAAGCTATTCCGAGTGCCACATAACTCGAATTGAGCACCACATAAGCAAGTCCGAGTGCCACATAACCCGAATCGAACACCACATAAGCTAGTCCGACTACCACATACCCAAAGTGTATTTTGTCTTCACTTTTTCCAAGAGGAAACCGAACAAACATACCGTCAAATTGCTAAAAAAAAGGATAGTGAAGTGACTCAGTCACTTCACTATCCTAAAATTTTATTAGTTATTTCCCTTTAAAAACTGGTTTTCTTTTTTCACTAAATGCGTTTAAAGCTTCTATTCGATCTTCTGTTGGAATAGTGATTTCGTAGGCTTTACGTTCAATGTTTAACCCTGTATGCAAATCTACATTCATGCCGTGTTTGATCGCAAACTTTGCTTGTTGAAGTGCGATTGGTCCATTGGCAAGCATCAGTGCTGCGAAGCTGTCTGTTTCTACAATTAATGTTTCACGAGAGGTAACTTTTGTTACTAAACCGTATGCTAGTGCCTCTTCTGCTTTAAGTCTTTTTGCTGTTAAAATTAGCTCTAGTGCTTTTGCTTCTCCGATAAGGCGCGGTAGACGTTGCGTTCCCCCAGCGCCTGGAATAATGGCTAAACTTGTTTCGGTTAATCCTAGTTGAATATCATCTGCTGCAATTCGGAAATCACATGCTAGTGCAAGCTCTGTACCTCCACCAAATGCGTAGCCATTTAGCATAGCAATCGTTGGTTGTGGTAGATTTTCAATTGCTGAGAATACTTCTCCAATTTTATAAATATTACGTTTTACTTGTTGATCTGTTAAATTTTTTCGTTCTTTTAAGTCTGCTCCTACACTAAATGATTTTTCTCCAGCTCCAGTGAAAATTACGACACGGATATCTGGATTTATGCGGATAGACTCTGTAATATCGCCTAGCTCTCGAAGCATCTCGTAATTAAATGCATTTAGCGCATCAGGTCTATTTAGTGTTACATATGCCAAATTTCCATGCTGTTCATAATAAATCGATTTCATTTCTTTTCCCCCTAAAAATACAATTATTTCCCCATACAAAACATATCATTTTACAAGTAGTCTGTCATCTATAGGTAATGGATTCATAATAGGTCGATTTCCCTTTTCCAATTTGGTACAATTATGTTATTGAAATTTTAAAGATTAGAGGAATTTGCATGGACATTTTTGTAGCGAGACAACCTATTTTTACTAAAAATGAACGTATTTTTGCATATGAATTGTTATATAGAGATGGTCAAAGTAATTCTTTTGCCGCTCTAGACGGTGATACGGCTACTTTAGATGTGCTTGTACATTCATTTCTTACAATAGGTATTAATGAACTAGCGGGAGAAAAACTATGTTTTATTAATTTTACAGAAAATTTGCTAGAAAAAGAAGTGTTTGCGAAATTTCCAAAGGATCGAATAGTCGTAGAAATATTAGAGGATATTCCGATTACGATTTCATTAATTCAAAAAATAAGAGTAATTAAATCTCTTGGCTTTTTAATCGCTTTAGATGACTTTGTTCTTCAAAAAAATGTTACTTTGTATGATGAGCTATTTTCTCTTGTTAACTTCATTAAAGTAGATTTCCTTGCGAGCACATCAAAAGAAAGACTAGCAATTGAACAAATTGTAAAGACAAATTATCCGAATGTCGTTTTGCTTGCGGAAAAAGTGGAAACACGGGCGGTATTTTACGAGGCTAAAGCTTCAGGCTATACGCTTTTTCAAGGCTATTTCTTTGCTAAACCAGAAATTATTAAAGGAACTGAAATACCAACAAATATGGCGCAATATTTTCGAATCATTGGCTTGTTACGGGATAAATCTGCATCAATCGAGGAGGTTGCAGATGAAATCGAACGGGATGTTTCTCTTTCTTTTAAAGTTTTAAAGATGATTAATTCACCTGCAATTCGCACGAAGTCAAAGGTTCGTTCTATTAAGCAGGGGGTACTCATGCTTGGTTTAGAAGAATTGAGTCACTGGTTATATGTTTTATTGCTTCGAGAAACAAAGGTAAGCCATTCAGGTGATGGCATGGCCCTCATTGAAGCGTCATTATTTCGAGCAAAGTTTTGCGATTTACTAGCAAGACGTAAGTTTCTACCAAATGCTTCTGAATATTTCATCATAGGGATGTTTTCTTTAATTGATACATTATTACACCGTTCGATGGACCAACTACTTCAGGAACTCCCCCTTTCAGATGAAGTGGCAGCAACATTGGCTGGCACTGAAACTGTAATGACCCCTATTTTAGAGCTAGCCATTGCTTGTGATGAAGTTCGTTGGAATGACATGATAGTTGGGGCTGCAATACTTGAAATTGATCACGCCGTATTAAATAATTTTTATCTAGAAGCACGTCGTTGGGCTGCTGAAATAATAAATTAATGCTTTTAATAAAAAATCTCGATGAGCTTTTCGCTTGCTCATCGAGATTTTTCTTTTTAATTCATTCAATTGGTAGAAAATACTTGATCAATAAAGTTGCATTTTCTTATAAAAGATGTACAATTAATAAAAGAACATGTGTTCCTAAAAGGAGAATGCGACATGCCGCTAATACCGGAAGAATCAATACCATATTTAGAAAACATGATCTATCTCCCGATGGTATTAACGATTTTAGAAAAAGATCGAATGATTTTCGAGCAAGCTCCCTTCAAGCTGAAACGCCCATATATATCTATGGTAGAAGAAGCTGCCAAGCAAGTACAAAAAGAACTAAAAGAAACGCATATTTATATGAGACGACATAGTATGAAGGTTCTTCGTGGTGAAGGGGATGATATGTTCACTGAGTATGTTTTTTTTCATGGTGGGTATGAAGAACATCGTCGTTACCTAAACGTCCGCCTTCGTAACAGAGTGGAAGAACTACTTTCTATATACTTTGCCCTTGTGGAAAAAATTCGTTAATCTTGGAACTCTTTTTGGAAAAATTGATTTCGGGATGTTATAAATTCGTTATGTGATAGGCGACTCATCCGTTTAAGAAAATGTGTATTTAAAAGATTTGCAAACCCAACTTGTTTACTTAACGTAACAGTGGAAGAATTTACTGTAATCTTTTCCCCGTTTGTTAATACTACCGTACAGCCACCCTCACTTGCTTCGAGTCTTTCAATGGCTTTAAGTGAAAACCAAACATTTAAATCCGATTTAGGAGACAAGAGTGGTATTAATATAAAAGGATTTCCATAGTCATGAGCAACTACTATTGGTAGTTTAAGGTAATTACCTAGAGTATCTTTGGAAAGTTGTTTAGCTTGTTGAAAAGTAGAACCGTAATAGGCGCATGATTGACGGACAATGTCGTAAGGCTTTTTACCTATTATAGTGGATTCTCCTGAAATATTAGTAACCTTCGTATAAATCTTGTTATTTATTCGAACCGGCTGTAGTACCGCAGTTTCAAATGAAACTAGGAAGGATTTATCATCTGCTTTTATTGTCATACATATTCACTCCTTAGTAGTTTATACATCAAGTATAGTTAAATATGGAAAAAAAGCAAGCGAATATAACGAATATTTAAAATTTTGAAATAAACATTAAAATCTAAATTTTCTCAAAATGATTGCAACTCTTGTTTTACTTTTATATAATGGTAAAAAGACATCGGGGTGATGGAAATGGACAAACAATATTCATATGCAGATTTTTTGAAAGCAATGGGTCAAACCGGAAAAGAAAGTTCTGCAGAAAAATTGTTAAATGAAATATATCTTGATATGTTTTTGAACATTATCCACCGGGAACAAAGTAGTTACCGATTATTAAGATTAATAGATGAGGCCCTTGATCAAAAAGATCAAGCAAAGTTTATGAAGTATACGAAAGCATTACAACAATTACAAAATACAAAGTAAAAGCCGCTTATGCAAAGCGGTTTTTCTTTTCTAACTCAAAAAACATACGTTCGTTTTCTTCGTTTTTAAAAACGAATTATGTTAAACTAAAGATATCTAAACCTTAGGAGGCATACTATGGATCAACTATTCGATTTGCAAGCTCCGTATGAGCCAGCAGGGGATCAAGTAAGAGCAATTGAACAATTAGTAGAAGGCGTTCGAGAAGGAAAAAAACATCAAACGTTGCTTGGTGCAACTGGTACTGGGAAAACGTTTACGATCTCAAATGTTATTCAACAAATAAACAAACCGACACTGGTGATGGCACATAATAAAACACTTGCAGGGCAACTGTATAGTGAATTTAAAGAGTTCTTTCCAAATAATGCAGTAGAATATTTCGTGAGCTATTATGATTATTTTCAACCGGAAGCGTACGTGCCGCAAACCGATACCTATATAGAAAAGGATTCGAGTATAAACGAAGAAATTGATAAGCTTCGTCACTCCGCCACATCTTCTTTATTCGAACGAAAAGATGTCATTATTATTGCATCGGTTTCATGTATATATGGTTTGGGAAATCCTGAAGAATATAAAGAAATGGTCGTTTCACTTCGAACTAACATGGAAATTGAGCGAAACCAATTACTGCGAAAATTAGTTGATATTCAATATGAACGAAATGATATTAGTTTTACACGTGGGACTTTTCGGGTAAGAGGGGATGTTGTGGAAATTTTTCCAGCTTCTCGAGATGAAAATTGTCTCCGTGTGGAGTTTTTTGGAGATGAAATCGATCGAATACGGGAAGTTAATGCATTGACAGGGGAAATATTAGCGGAACGAGATCATGTAGCAATATTTCCAGCATCTCACTTCGTTACACGTGAAGAAAAAATGCTTTTTGCAATAGAAAATATAGAAAAAGAATTAGTGGAACAGCTTAAAATTTTACGTAAGGAAGATAGGTTACTCGAAGCACAACGATTGGAACAGCGGACAAACTATGATTTAGAAATGATGAGAGAAATGGGTTTTTGTTCAGGGATTGAAAACTACTCACGTCATCTAACTTTACGGGAAGCAGGGGCGACACCATATACACTCCTTGACTATTTCCCAAAAGACTTTTTACTAGTAGTAGATGAAAGTCATGTTTCATTGCCTCAAGTAAGAGGAATGTTTAATGGTGACCAAGCAAGAAAATCGGTGCTAGTAAATCATGGTTTCCGATTACCATCTGCGCTTGATAACCGCCCACTTACTTTTGGAGAATTTGAAGATCATGTTCATCAAGCTATCTTCGTATCAGCGACGCCGGGTCCATATGAATTAGAACATACCCCTGATATGGTTGAACAAATTATTCGTCCAACAGGGCTACTAGATCCAGTCATTACAGTGAAACCAATTGAAGGTCAAATAGATGACTTAATCAATGAAATACATGAGAGAGCCTTGAAAAATGAGCGAGTGCTAATTACAACATTAACGAAGAAAATGTCAGAGGATTTAACCGACTATTTAAAAGAAATAGGAATTAAAGTTCAATATTTACACTCAGAAATAAAAACATTGGAACGAATTGAAATTATACGAGAACTCCGTTTAGGAACGTATGATGTATTGATTGGGATTAACTTACTTCGTGAAGGTATCGACATTCCAGAAGTATCCCTTGTTGCTATTTTAGATGCGGATAAAGAAGGATTTTTACGCTCCGAACGTTCCTTAATTCAAACGATTGGACGAGCTGCACGAAATTCACATGGAACAGTAATAATGTACGCAGATAAAATGACGGATTCCATGCGCAAAGCAATTGATGAAACAGACCGTCGACGTACCATTCAAATGGAATACAATGAAAAGCATGGAATTACCCCGAAAACAATCGAGAAGAAAATAAGAGAAGTTATTCGTGCATCACAAGTTGCAGAAGAAGAAGCGACTTATGCACAAAAGTTAACGAGTGGAAAAGCACTAACAAAAGATGAAAAAGCGGCCTTATTAGTAGATCTTGAAAAAGAAATGAAGGATTCGGCTAAGGCGCTAAACTTTGAACGTGCTGCAGAATTACGTGATGCAATCCTGGAATTGAAGCTGGAAGGATGATAGTGTGAAAAATCAAGAGATTGTTATACAAGGTGCTCGCGCACATAATTTAAAAAATGTAAGTTTAAAAATACCAAGGGATAAGCTTGTTGTAATGACCGGCTTATCTGGTTCTGGAAAATCCTCTCTAGCATTTGATACGATTTATGCAGAAGGACAAAGACGTTATGTCGAGTCATTATCGGCTTATGCACGACAATTTTTAGGGCAGATGGATAAACCGGATGTAGATGTAATTGAGGGTCTTTCACCGGCCATTTCCATTGACCAAAAAACGACGAGTAAAAATCCACGTTCTACGGTGGCGACTGTAACGGAAATTTACGATTATTTGCGTCTATTATTTGCTCGAGTTGGAAAACCGATATGCCCCACACACGGGATTGAGATAAGTTCACAAACGATTGAGCAAATGGTCGATCGTTTGAGCGAGTATCCTGAAAAAACACGTATGCAAGTATTAGCTCCCATCGTATCAGGGAGAAAAGGCACTCATGTGAAATTGCTGGAAGATATGAAGAAGCAAGGATATGTACGTGTCCGAGTTGACGGTGAGTTAATGGATTTGGATGACGATATCAATTTAGATAAAAATAAAAAGCATAATATAGAAGTAGTGATTGACCGAATTGTGATGAAAGAAGGCGTAGCACCTCGTTTAAGTGATTCGTTGGAATCCGCACTTCGAATTGCAGATGGAAGAGTATTAATTGATGTGATGGAACATGAAGAAATATTATTTAGTGAGCATCATGCATGTCCCATTTGCGGTTTTTCTATCGGTGAGTTAGAACCACGTATGTTTTCTTTCAACAGTCCATTTGGTGCATGCACAGAGTGTGATGGATTAGGAACTAAACTAGAAGTGGATCCAGAATTAGTTGTTCCCGATAAAACACTAACACTCGAAGAAGGGGCAATTATCGCCTGGCAACCAACAAGTTCCCAATACTATCCCAAGTTATTAGAAGCAGTATGCAAACATTACAAAATTAAAATGAAGGTACCTGTGGAGAAATTGCCAATCGACCAGTGGAATAAGATTATGTATGGCTCAGGAGAAGATAAAATTCATTTTCGCTATGAAAATGAATTTGGACAAGTACGAGACAACAAGATTCAATTTGAAGGAGTCCTATCCAATATTGAACGAAGATACAAAGATACATCCTCTGATTATATTCGTGAACAAATGGAAAAATATATGGCTCAACATAATTGCCCAACTTGCAAAGGATATCGATTAAAGGAAGAAACACTTGCTGTAAAAGTAGATTCCTTACATATTGCCCAAGTAACAGAGTTTTCGATTGAAGAAGCAAACCATTTCTTCAATCAATTGACTTTATCTGAAAAAGACATGCAAATTGCACGATTAGTTTTAAGAGAAATTCATGAACGGCTAGGCTTTTTAGAAAATGTCGGACTCGATTACTTAACGTTGAATCGTGCAGCAGGTACATTATCTGGTGGAGAAGCACAGCGCATTCGTCTAGCTACTCAGATAGGATCAAGGCTTACTGGGGTTTTATATATATTGGATGAGCCTTCGATTGGTTTACACCAACGAGATAATGATCGATTGATCGAAACTTTAAAGAATATGCGTGATATTGGAAATACGCTGATTGTAGTGGAGCATGATGAAGACACAATGATGGCAGCCGATTATTTAATCGATGTTGGTCCTGGTGCTGGGATTCGTGGAGGAGAAATCGTCGCTGCAGGCACACCTGAACAAGTAATGAAAAACAAAAAATCACTAACGGGTCAGTATTTAAGTGGAAAGAAATTCATCCCTTTACCAACAGAAAGAAGAAAGCCAGATGGGCGTTTTATCAAAATTAAAGGGGCTTCTGAAAATAACTTAAAAAATGTCAATGTAGATATTCCTTTAGGGGTATTTACAGCAGTAACTGGTGTTTCTGGTTCAGGGAAAAGTACGCTGGTGAATGAAATTCTTTATAAGTCGCTTGCACAAAAGCTTAACCGATCTAAAGTGAAACCGGGAGCAAACAAAAGCATAGAAGGAATAGAGGAATTGGAAAAGGTAATTGATATTGACCAATCACCTATCGGACGAACACCAAGATCAAATCCTGCTACTTATACAGGGGTATTTGATGATATCCGTGACTTATATGCAGCGACAAATGAAGCAAAAGTGAGAGGGTATAAAAAAGGGAGATTTAGTTTTAACGTAAAAGGTGGACGCTGTGAAGCGTGTCGTGGAGATGGAATTATTAAAATTGAAATGCACTTTTTACCAGACGTCTATGTACCTTGTGAAGTTTGCCATGGAAAACGGTATAATCGGGAAACATTAGAGGTACATTATAAAGGGAAAAATATAGCGGAAGTATTAAAAATGACAGTGGAGGATGGATTAGCGTTTTTTGAAAACCATCCAAAAATTAGCCGTAAATTACAAACTATTGTGGACGTGGGTCTAGGGTATATGGAGTTAGGTCAACCAGCTACGACACTCTCAGGGGGAGAAGCCCAACGTGTAAAACTTGCTTCCGAGTTGCATAAAAGATCCAACGGAAAATCATTTTATATCCTCGATGAACCCACAACTGGTTTGCACGTAGATGATATTGCACGTTTACTTGTGGTACTACAACGTCTTGTAGAAAATGGGGACTCCGTACTAGTTATTGAACATAATTTAGATGTGATTAAGACAGCGGATTATATGATCGATTTGGGTCCTGAAGGCGGCGACAAAGGTGGAATGATTGTTGGAGTAGGCACACCGGAAAAAATAGCTGAAACAAAAGACTCTTACACAGGGAAATATTTAAAAACCATTTTGGAACGCGACCGCGGGAGAATGGACGAAGTAATATTAAAAGCAACTAAAAAGAAAAAAGTTGCAGTAGAATCCAAGTGAAACCTTTTTTCCATTTAATCGTATTAAGTAGAGTAAGAAGTTAATCAGACTTTTAACTTAAGAGGAGGCCTTTCACTATGCAAGAAGAACGTAAACGTATTTTAGATATGGTTGAAAATGGCACAATTACTGCACAAGAAGCATTAATATTATTAGAAGCACTTGGCAAGCAATCAGTACCTGTAGCTCAGCCAGTAAAACAGGAAAAAAAAGAGGAATACAAATCAACGGAACAAGCTGAATCGCATTCGCAACATAAGCAACAAAACTCTGATTTTATAGAAGATTTGAAAAGAGATTTTACGGTAGTCGGAGAACGTTTTATGCACTTCTTGCAAGGAACTGTTGATAAAATAAAAGAATTTGATTTTGAAATGCCTTTTGGTGAACCTTTAGTTTTCCAAGAAAAGTTAGTAGTAGAGCAAGCTGAATATGATGATATATCTATAGATATTGCAAATGGTAAAGTGGAAATTTTCCAAACGGAAGAATCTAATACACATGCAAATGTGACAGTTAAATCTTATAAAAACTCTTCGGAAGAAGAAGCAAAAAATCGTTTTCACAGGGATTTTCTTTTTAAAGCAGAAGGAAATAAATTACGTATATATAGTGACATGAAAACAACATCAGTTCAAGTTGCGCTATATGTTCCTCAAAGAGCGTATAACGATATATCAGCTCGTTTATTTAATGGTGATTTTAGGGCGAACCACATCGAAGCAAAATCGTTTAAAGTCAAAACAACAAACGGAAAAGTGAATTTGGAAGAATTGCAATTTGGAAGAGCGGATATTGAGACGGTAAATGGATCGGTTCAAGTTCAACAAGTAGTAGGTGATTCCATTGAAGTGGAAACGATTAATGGACGCATTTATGTAGATGGAAAGTTGAAGGAAGTAGAAGGTTCGTCTGTCAGCGGACATGTTATTCTAACGACGAAAGATAAGGCAGCACGTAAAATAGAAGGAACTGCAGTAGCAGGAACTGTCGAATTATATGTACGGAAAGATGTTTCGTTAAAAGGGGAAGCTACTTCTCAATTAGGAAGAATAGATGTGCAGCTAGCAGATGTTACACAACTTAATCAATCAGAACAATTATTAAATAAAAGAGTTGGATTCACGAAAATAGTAGAATCTGAATCAGAGCCTTTGAAGGTATACGGAAATGCAAAAACTGGAACTGTCCTTGTTCGATATACTGTAGATGACGAGTAATCAGAAAAGCTGACAGAGGCGTATGCTTCTGTCAGCTTTTCTTTTTCCAACTTAGGATAGCGTGTGCTATGGCTCTAGAACAAAGACTTCTATAAGGAGCAGATTGTAGTAATGCTGCTTCTGCTCTGTTTGTCATAAAGCCACATTCTACTAAAACGGCAGGCATTTTTGTATCGCGGAGCACGGCGAAATTGGCTTGTTTCACTCCACGATTGTTACGTTTTGTAGTCGAACACAAAGAGTCTTGGATATTTTGTGCAAGTATTTTAGAATGGTTGGAAGGCTTTGTATACATAAAAGTTTCAATTCCACTTACATCATTAAATGAAGAGCCAAACGCATTTGCATGAATGGAAATAAATGCATCTACTCCTAGTTTATTTGCTAATGCAGTCCTTTCGTTAAGCGGCACATCTGACGTTCCTATATGGCTTAGAATGACGATTACTCCAGATTGCTGTAGTTCCTCTTTCATTAGTTGTACAACTGCCTGATTAAATTCAAATTCTCTCATTTTCCCATCGGGTGTTCGTTTTCCCGGTGTTTCTGGTCCATGACCCGCATCGAGCATAATTTTCATAACTAACTCACTCCTTTCTCTTAATAAATAGAAAGAGAAAAGATAAATGGATACTATTAAATAGAATAATCATGCTAAAATAAGAACTATGTGAAAACAGTAGCACGAAAGGAGCCTTATTGTATGCCTCATGTGACGACAAAGGACGTTAAAGAAATGTTCAAACTTACATTAGTAAGTGGGGAAGAAGGAATTGGTCGGCATATTGCAATTAGTGATATTTCTCGACCAGGGATTGAAATGGCAGGTTATTTCATGCATTATCCATCCAATCGCATTCAACTTTTAGGGAAAACAGAAGTTTCCTTTTTTCAGCTATTAAAACCAAAAGAAAAAGAAGAACGAATGAGAAAATTATGCGCACCAGATACACCAGTCATTATTATTTCGCACGGAATGGAAGTTCCAGAAGAATTAATTGTCGCTTCCAATAAAAATTCAGTTCCCGTATTAACGACAAATATGCCAACCACAAGATTCTCAAGTAAGCTTACCAATTTTTTAGAAAGTCGATTAGCTCCAACAACAGCTGTTCACGGAGTATTGGTGGATATATACGGGGTAGGTGTATTAATCACTGGGAAAAGTGGTGTTGGGAAAAGTGAAACCGCACTGGAACTAGTGAAAAGAGGTCATCGTTTAGTGGCAGATGACTGCGTAGAAATCAGGCAAGAAGGAGAAGACACACTAGTAGGCAGTGCTCCAAAGTTAATTGAGCATCTTCTTGAAATTCGCGGGTTAGGTATTATCGATATCATGACTTTATTTGGAGCAAGTGCAATTCGTAGTTATAAGCGTATCACACTAGTAATCGAACTAGAATTATGGGATGCAGAAAAAACATATGATCGGCTTGGGCTGGTAGAAGAAAAGATGGAAATAATAAATGCGGCTATCACAAAACTTACAATCCCAGTACGGCCAGGGAGAAACTTGTCTGTAATTATTGAAGTAGCAGCAATGAATCATCGGTTAAAGCGAATGGGTATGAATGCTGCAGAGGACTTTGCAAAGCGTTTAGACGATGTGATAAGCCAAAATGGAGAAAATGAATATTAATGATATGGTAGAGGGGAGTTTTACATATGAATTTATTACAAGCAATTAATCCGGTGGCTTTCTCGCTTGGACCAATAGAAGTTAGATGGTATGGAATAATTATTGCATGTGGCATTATATTAGCTTTTATAGTAGCACAACGGGAAATGGTAAAGCGAGGGTTTCATCAAGAATATTTAACAGATTTACTTATTTGGGGAGTGCCTTTAGCAATTATAGGTGCAAGAATATATTACGTTATCTTTAAATGGGATTTCTATAGCCAGAATCCAGAAAAGATTATTCAAATATGGCATGGTGGAATTGCAATTCATGGTGCATTAATTGCGTCTTTCTTAACGGCTTATTTCTTTACCCGAAAAAGAGGTACTTCTTTTTGGAAACTAATGGATATAATGGCTCCTAGCTTATTAATTGGCCAAGCAGTGGGGCGTTGGGGGAACTTCATGAACCAAGAGGCACATGGTGGAGAAGTGACTAGAACTTTTTTAGAAAACTTGAAGCTACCGAATTGGATTATCGAGCAGATGTATATTGAAGGAAAATACTATCATCCAACATTTCTATATGAATCAGTATGGAATATTATTGGAGTCATTATATTAATTTTGCTTCGTAAAGTAAACTTACTTAGAGGCGAGATGTTCTTGTTCTATTTAACATGGTACTCTGTAGGGCGATTCTTTATTGAAGGAATGCGTACAGATAGCCTGTATTTAGTAGGGGAATTAAGAACTGCTCAAGTGGTTTCATTACTAGCGATTGCAATTTCAATTATTCTATTTATATATAGAAGATTAACGATCAAACCTGCAGTGCGTTATCAAGATAAGTAAAGAAAGTAGGGCAAGCTTTGGGGATTATAAAGAGGGGTTTGTTTGCTGGTTTAAAAACGACGTGGGCGTTAAGTAAAATCATATTTCCTATAACCTTAATTGTTGTCATTTTACAATATACACCTGTTCTGCCTTGGATCATTCAGTTCATAACTCCTTTTATGGAGTTAATAGGACTGCGTGGGGAAGCAGCAATTCCGTTAGTTCTAGGAAATGGACTGAATTTATATGCGGCAATTGCAGGAATACTTTCCATGGATTTGTCGGTAAAAGAAGTATTTATATTAGCGACAATGCTTTCTTTTTCCCATAATATTTTTATCGAAACAGGAGTTGCTCTTCGTGTAGGGGTAAAACTTTGGATAGTGTTGGTCGTACGATTTGGGTTAGCTATTCTTTCTGCCATTATTATTAATTTAGTTTGGCGTGGTGGGGGAGAAATGGCTAAATATGGAGTAGCAACGGCGACTCAGCATATACCAAATGGATGGGGAGAGATTGTGTACCTTGGGTTACAAAAAGCGACTTTTGGCGTTTTACACTTGGCTGTTATAGTTATCCCTTTAATGGTTATCATTCAATATTTAAAAGAAAAGAATTATTTGCAAAAATTCTCAAAAGCGATTGGTCCTTTTACTAAAATAATTGGATTGAAGCCAAATGCATCCTTAACGTTAGTTGCAGGCCTTATCACAGGGTTAGCTATTGGGGCTGGTGTAATGATACAAGCTGTTAAAGAAGATGGAGTAAGTAAAAAAGATGCAACGATCGCTTTTATCTTCTTAGTTGCATGTCATGCAGTAATAGAAGATACACTAATCTTTATTCCATTAGGAATACCTATTTTGCCATTATTTTTAATCAGGATATTAACTGCATTTATTTTGACGATTATTGTCGCCTTTATTTGGAATAAGGCACATCAGACAAAACAAGAGGACGTGGTTACTTCATGAAAAGAGAACCTTATACTGCTATATTGTTTGATTTAGATGGGACACTATTAAATACAAATGAATTAATTATCGAAACTTTTTTACATGTTTTAGGAGAAAGATTTCCTGGGAAATATGACAGAGAAAGCGTACTGCCTTTTCTAGGACCTACTTTAGTAGAGTCATTCAATACTGTTGATCCTGCTCTAACGGATTCATTAATAGAGGCATACCGTACTTGGAATATGAACATGCATGATCAAATGGTGGCTCCTTTCGATGGAGTTGTAGATACTTTATACAAACTAAAAGAGCAAGGATACAAATTAGCGGTCGTTTCGACAAAAAGAAGAGTTATGATTGATAGAGGCATTAAACTAATGAAATGCGAAAATCTTTTCGACACAATTGTGGGATTGGATGATGTAAAAAAGGCAAAACCAGATCCAGAGCCAATTGAGTTAGCATTAACAAGACTTGGTGTCGAAAAAGAGCATGCATTGATGATTGGTGACAATCTACATGATATTGTTGGTGGTCAACGGGCTGGGGTAGATACTGCAGCTGTCGCATGGTCCATGAAAGGGGAAGCGTTTCTAGCTACCTTTCTTCCAACTTATATGATTCAACATATTAGTGAATTGCTTACTATAGCAAAAGGTCAAACGTTATGAGGAAAACAGAACGGTATCCTGTAAGTGGGGCAAATTCCCTGTGGCATGTGTACGATACAGTTCCTTTTTGGAAAGTAGTAAAGAATTTCATTTTCATACAAGCAGCGAGATACTCACCATTTTTAAGTTGGAAGAACTTTTTCTATCGAGTATTTTTGAAAATGAAAATTGGAGAAGAGACATCCTTTGCTTTAATGGTAATGGTAGATGTGATGTTCCCAGAGCGTATTAAAGTCGGTAACAATTCTATAATTGGTTATAATACAACCATATTAGCACATGAATATTTAATCAATGAGTATCGCATTGGCGACGTAATTATTGGCGATCGAGTGCTAATCGGTGCCAATACTACTATTCTTCCCGGAGTAACGATTGGTAATGATGCCATCGTTTCCGCGGCGACTCTTGTAAATCGCGACGTTCCAGAAGGTTGCTTTGTCGGTGGAAACCCAATGCGCGTGATCTATACAAAAGAAGAAATGTTAGAACGAACTAAATAATACAAAGAGCTATCTTTCTAAAGGAAAGATGGCTTTTTTTAATGATTAAGTATATGAAATACCGTGTTCATTGTGTTTTTAATTGCACAGGATTGTCTAACGCTGATTTGTGCCATCTCACATAAAGTTAACTCTTTACATAGAGAAATGGTTGCTTTCACGATAAAATTGGTTGCTTTCTTCAAGGACTTTGTTGCTTTCAGTGTAGAATCTGTAGCTTTCACCTTACAACTAGTCGCTCTATGACATTTTTTAACTTTTTAGTTGGGCATTTAAACTAATAATACTAGTGATCCTGTGGAACCTGAAAAAATAGATAGAATCCATTGATAAAGAAGCGCTGAGCGGACGAAATTGCATCTTCGTCCGCTTTTAAAAGAATAGGAAAGGATTTATTCTCTCATTAACCAAACCAAAAACATTATGTCTTTACATATTTCAAGAAGGAAACGGACAAACATTCGCCACAAGATTAACGGAAAAAGTGTAGCTAGAAATGACGCAGTCACTTCTCAATTCGCAAAAATTCCCCCGGTAATAGTGTAGCAAATGTTTCGTCCAAAGCACTCTAGAAATACAGAAGACAAGATGCACTTAAAGGAAGCTTGCATTTTTTTCTTATAGATAGGGGATAAATATATAGTGTTGACGAATATAAGGAAATAGGATAATATTTAAAATAATTTACTGTACTAGCACTCTAGTGTATTAAAGTGAAATTAGGAGTGAATAGAATGACTAAGATTCAAATGTTTGAAAAGCCTTTAGGAATGAGAGATTCTTTTCCGGAAGTAAATGAGCAAAAAGAATATATACGTTCGACAGCGAGAGATTTTATTCGCAACAAAGGATATGACTTTATAAAAACTCCATCGGTTGAGTACTTTGAAACGATTGGAAAAGCTTCTGCCATAGATGAGTCATCTTTATTTAAATTAGTAGACAATCAAGGGGAAATGCTCGTTTTACGACCGGACATGACGACTCCGATTGCCAGAATCGCAGCTTCCAAACTATTGAAAGAAAAAAATCCATTACGTCTAGCTTATTACGCAAACGTTTTTCGTGCACAACAGCGAGAAGGTGGAAGACCAGCAGAGTTTGAACAGTTAGGGCTTGAATTGATTGGTGACTTTAGTGCTTATGGGGATAGTGAAATTATTCATACAGCGGTGGAACTTGTAAAAGCACTAGGGGTGGAAGATTTCCGTATTACGATTGGGCATGCCGGAATGCTATCAGCCATTCTAACGAATAATACGAATACAAAAGAACAAGTAGATTCTTTACGACAACTTTTGGTAGAGAAAAACTTTGTTGGATTTGAACAAAAGTTGGAAGATATGCAGTTGCAAGACGCGCAAAAAGAGTCTCTGACAAAATGGATTGATAGTACGGTGGAATCTAAAATACTAGAAGAACACAGCGAGTTTTTAACGGATGACCAACAATATTTAATCGATCAAGTAAAGCAATTGCAACAATTATTAGAGATACGATTAAGTGATGCTTCTATTGTATCTTTCGATTTCACACTAGCGAGTCATATGAGTTATTACACAGGTATGTTATTTGAAATTCATGCGGCTGGAAGTGGCTTTCCTATTGGAAATGGTGGAAGATATGATGAATTATTTAAGCAATTTAATGAAGAAGTTGGAGCTACTGGATTTGGAATAAGGGTAGACAGACTATTGGAAGTTTTACCTAGAAACGAAATAAAAGAAAAGCATACGTTGTTTTTATTTGAAGAAGGTTATTATACCAAAGCAAATGACCTAGCAGAAGAAAGAAGAAAAAAAGCAGAACGTGTAACGCTTCAATATATAGCGGGTGTAAATGATTTAGATGCATATACAAAGAATTTTGATGAAGTAATAATCGTTTCAGAAGGTGGTTCTTTTCGTGAATGAGTTAACAATTGCAATGCCGAAAGGGCGTATTTTCGAAGAAGCATATACATTATTTGTTCAAGCGGGATTCGATTTACCGAAAGAAATAAATGATTCAAGAAAGTTAATCGTAGAAGCTCCGAATGAGCGAATTCACTTTATATTAGCAAAACCAATGGATGTACCTGTTTATGTAGAACATGGCGTGGCTGACATAGGAATTGCTGGGAAAGATGTGCTGTTAGAGCAAAAACGCGATGTCCATGAATTACTTGACTTACGTATTAGTAATTGCTATATCGCTACTGCTGGTCTTCCAAATACGAAAATGAATGAAATAGCACCAAGAGTTGCAACAAAATATCCAACGATAGCAACGAACTTCTACAAGGAAAAAGGAGAGCAAGTGGAAATCATTGAGCTTAATGGTTCTATCGAGTTAGCACCAATGATTGGATTAGCAGATCGAATCGTCGATATCGTATCTACTGGTCGAACGTTAAAAGAAAACGGACTAGTCGAATATGAAAGAATTGTAAACATATCTTCCCGACTAATCGTCAATCCGGTGAGTTATCGTGTGAAACGGGAACGAATAAAAGAGTTCATCGCGCAATTAAAAAATGAATTGAACAAAAGGTAGGGAGTCCTATGAAAATAGCAAAGCTTTCTCATGCAATGTCATTACAACGTTCGGTGGAAGAAGCGAGTGTAGATCATGTAAAAACTGTTCGTGAAGTCATTGATCACGTGCGTCAAAATGGGGACAAAGCTCTTTTCGACTATACAGAGAGATGGGACGGAGCAAAGCTTACCAACTTACAAGTGACAAAAGAAGAGGTAGAAGAAGCATTTGCTAACTTTGATCCACAATTGGTTCAAGACTTAGAGGAAGCAGCAGCTAATATACGTGCTTTTCACTCGCAACAAGTACGTCCAAATATTGAATTCCCGTTAGATAAAAGTTCTTATATTCAATATAAAATTACTCCGTTAGATGCAGTAGGATTGTATGTCCCTGGAGGAACTGCTGCTTATCCTTCTTCTGTATTAATGAATGCCATTCCAGCGGTAGTTGCCGGAGTCAAACGAGTAGTCATTGTGTCACCTCCATCTAAAGAAGGAAAGCTTCCTGCTTCCGTACTTGTAGCAGCCCGCATTGCCGGAATAACGGAAATTTATAAAGTAGGAGGAGCTCAGGCGATTGCAGCTCTTGCCTACGGGACAGAAACAATTAAATCGGTTGATAAAATAACAGGTCCAGGCAATAGCTATGTAGCGCTTGCAAAAAGAGAAGTATTTGGAAAAGTAGCAATTGATATGATTGCAGGACCAAGTGAAATCGCAGTAATTGCGGATCATACCGCTTTTGCGGATGAAGTGGCATCTGATTTGTTAGCGCAAGCAGAGCATGATCGATTTGCAAGTTCCGTTTTGATTACAACGAGCGAAAAACTTGCAAAAGAAGTCCAACTAGAAGTGGAGAAACAATTAAAGCAGCTCCCTCGAGAAGAAATTGCGAGAGCTTCTATTGAAAACTTCGGATGTATTTATATTGCGGAATCCTTAGCGCAAGCAGTTGATGCAGTTAACGAGCTTGCACCCGAGCATTTAGAAATTATGACAGAGCAGCCAGAAATAATCTGTGAACAAATAAAACACGCTGGAGCCATTTTTATCGGAAGATTTAGTAGTGAACCAGTGGGGGATTATTTTGCCGGGACGAATCATGTACTTCCTACAAATAGTACGGCTAGATTTTCAAGTGGATTATGCATCGATGATTTCGTCAAAAAAACAAGCGTTGTGTATTATTCAGAAGAAATGTGGCAAGAACAGTTTCCGAAAATTGCTCGTTTAGCAAGATTGGAACAGTTAGAAGGACATGCACGCTCAGTCGAATCAAGAAGTTGGAGTAAGGAGGAATTCCATGACTGTTGATTATCATATTTTTTCCAACTATTACATTTAGGGTGATGCACGATTAGTTTTCCGTCTTACTGTAGAGATATTGTGTCTTAGTGACCGCCGGGATTTTCGCTGCATGGCGGACGCTTTCCGCAGGGTGTGCGATGAGCCTTCACCGTCGCTACGCGCCGTTGTGAAGGCTCATTTTGCTCACAGGGGAACAAAGGCTAAGAGCGCCACATCGTGTGGCAACGCCTTTGTGACCAACATCCTGTTGGCCTCCTACTGGAGTCGCCGCCCTGCAGCGAAAATCCATCCTATTTGCTAACTATCCAGCATCACTACTATATTTCGATCATTATTATGAAGGGTTTCCTAAAATAAGATCTAATAAATGGCTGAACGAGACCATTTCTCCTAATAATAAAGCCTTAACTTAGAGTGAGATTCCACTTAAAAAGTGTGCGCTATCATTATACTGCGCATATGCCTTGTAAGATTGCGTAAAACGTATTCTATGTTGTGGATAACGAGTAAAATATTGCACATTATTGATTGCAGCGGCAGGCGGCGACTCCGAAGGGATCAGGGAGACAGATGAGACAGCACAAACGGCGCGCATGCGACGGTGCTGGCTCATCGCTCCCCCCTCGGAAAGCGTCCGACTAGAGCGGAAATCTCTGCGGTCACTACGACGTACTTTTTCTAAAAAGCGAACTGAAACATAAAAATGTAAGCAAGTATCTCGTTTCATTAAATAGAAGAAGATGGATAATCAACAGACTTGGAGGAATTCAATTGATTAAGAAAAGAACGGCAAAAATAGAGAGAATGACAAATGAAACTAAGGTATTGGTTGAAATAGATTTGGATGGGGAAGGAAAAGCAGTAATTGATACGGGCGTTCCTTTTATGGACCATATGCTCGATTTATTTACAAAACATGGATTATTTAATGCCACAATAAAAGCAATTGGTGATACACATATCGATGATCATCATACTACGGAGGACATTGGAATCGTACTAGGTCAGGCTGTGAAAGAGGCATTAGGTGATAAAAAAAGCATTAAACGATATGGTAATGCATTTGTACCAATGGATGATGCACTAGCACAAGTAGTGATTGATATTTCCAATCGTCCGCATTTAGAATTCCGTGCTCAGTTCCCAACACAAAAGGTAGGGAATTTCGATACAGAACTTGTACATGAGTTTCTATGGAAATTTGCACTGGAAGCTCGTATGAATGTGCATGTCATTGTTCATTATGGCATGAATACTCATCATATAATTGAAGCGATTTTCAAAGCATTAGCTCGTGCCATTGACGATGCCATTACGATAGACGAACGTGTGAAAGGCGTACCTTCCACAAAAGGATTACTTACATAAAGGAGCAAAAAAGATGACGTCCATTCAAATTTACCCTGCGATTGATATGAAAGGTGGAAAATGTGTCCGTCTATATCAAGGGGATTATGCGCAAGAAACGATTTACGGAGATTCTCCATTTGATATGGCTAAAAAGTTTGCAGATGAAGGTGCAACTTGGATTCATCTTGTCGATTTAGATGGTGCAAAAGACGGGGAGAAAATTCATGCAAATGAAGTCATTCGGATTGCAAATGAACTTCCTGTGCATGTACAAATTGGTGGAGGAATTCGTACGAAAGAGGATGTGCGATTTTATTTAGAAAATGGCGTGGACCGTGTCATTATTGGCAGCCTTGCTATTTCCCAACCAGAACTAGTAGCGGAGTTAATCAATGAGTTTGGTGGAGAAAGAATTGTTATCGGACTGGATGCTAAAGATGGTATGGTGGCGACACATGGTTGGCTAGAAACATCTACACAATCAGCCGTTGAGGTAGGACAGTATTTTGCATCAAAAGGTGCTAAACATGTCATTTTCACGGACATTGCGACGGATGGTACACTTCAAGGACCCAATTTAGCTGCCAACAAAGAGCTTGCACAAGCAACTGGACTATCAGTTATCGTGTCAGGAGGAATTAGCTCTTTAGATGATATGAAAGAAGTTTCTAAATTAGCAAAAGATACAACCATTCGTGGTGTTATTACAGGAAAAGCATTGTATAATAATCGGTTTACTTTAAAGGAAGCATTGCAGGAGGTAACAAAATGGTAAAAAAAATCATTCCTTGTCTAGACGTGAAAGATGGACGAGTTGTTAAAGGGATTCAATTTGTTGGGATTAGGGATGCTGGAGATCCTGCAGAGTTAGCTGCATTTTATGATAAAGAAGGTGCAGATGAGCTAGTATTTTTAGATATATCTGCTTCGGTTGAAGGGCGCGAAACAATGATTGATGTTGTGAAAAAGACAGCAGAAAAAATTTCCATTCCTCTAATCGTTGGTGGTGGCATTCGTACGACGGAAAATATGCAGCAATTATTAAATGCAGGCGCAAGTAAAATTTCGATTAATAGTGCGGCGATTAGTAATCCATCGGTTGTTACAGAAGGTGCAAAATTATTTGGATCTAATAAAATAATTGTTGCAATCGATGTAAAATGGTCAGAGGAAAATCAGGATTGGTTTGTTTACACACATGGTGGACAAAAGAAAACAGAATGGAAAGTAGTCGACTGGTCAAAAGAAGTAGAAAAACTAGGTGCTGGTGAAATTTTACTTACAAGTATGGACCGTGATGGCGAAAAAGATGGGTACGATATTGCCGTTACCAAACTTGTAAAGGATGCTGTTTCCATTCCTGTGACTGCTAGTGGTGGAGCTGGAAATGTGGAACATATTCTAACTGCCTTTACAGCAGCTAATGCAGATGCTGCACTAGCTGCTTCCATTTTTCATTTTAAAGAAACAAGTGTGCGTGAAGTGAAAAATTACGTCCGTGAAAGAGGAGTAGAGGTAAAATGACAAATCTACAATTTGATGAAAAAGGCCTTATACCTGTTATTGTTCAACATGCTATTACAAGAGAGGTATTAACACTAGCTTATATGAATAAAGAAGCATATACAAAAACGGTAGAGACGAAGGAAACTTGGTTTTTCAGTAGAAGTAGACAGGAATTATGGCATAAAGGGGAAACTTCTGGGAATACGCAACAAGTCGTTTCCATTCGAAAGGATTGTGATTCTGACGCGCTAGTGGTGGAAGTCTTGCCAAATGGAGTAGCTTGTCACACAGGTGAAGAAACTTGTTTCCATCAATCACTGGAGAAGTTCGATGATACAGTTGGTTACAATACAATTACTTCTTTAATCGATATTATTGAAGAAAGAGAAAAAGAAATGCCAGAAGGGGCTTACACCACTTATTTATTTGAAAAAGGGGTAGATAAAATTTGTAAAAAGATTGGGGAAGAGTCTGCTGAAGTGATCATTGCCTCTAAAAATAATGATGCAGAGGAATTGATGTGGGAAGCAGCAGATCTTTTTTACCACTTGTTAGTGCTCTTACAAAATCAAAAAGTGAGCTTCTATGACCTTCTACAAGTATTACAAAAAAGACATGAGAGTAAAACACATAAAAAATAATTGTTTATGATATACTGAAGAATATACTGATAAGGGACGTTATTACTTCATTCAGCACTTATGCTGAATGAGATTAATGCCTCCGGCGGATGCCACAGATTTTTAAAGGAATTTATCGAGCAAGCTCGATAAAAATCTGGGCGCACATACACCGAGGCGTATGTGATACGTTCCTTATTATTTTTCGGAGGATTATTTTGAATAATAAAAGTAAAAAGGTTCTAAAAGAAAATATTATTTCATTTTTGCCTACAGGCGAATACTACTATAAAAAAGCATTAGATGAGTTACAAAAAGAACAATATGAAAAAGCACATAAATATTTAAAAAGAGCAGTAGATTTAAGTCCAAATGATCCATTAATATTAATGCAATATGCCATTTTACAAATGGAACTAGATAACTTTGACTGGGCACATGAACTACTAAGAAACGCGCATGATATTGACCCTAATGAGTCAGAAATTGTATTTTTTCTTGCAGAAGTAAATGCACATTTAGGAAATTTTATCGATGCCAATCGATTTGCAAAAATGTATGTGGAAATGGACATTCGCGGGGAATATACAGAAGAAGCAATGGAAATTGTAGATTTCACAGAGCAAGAAGACTTAGAATCCATGGAAATGGACAGTCCATCTAGTGAAGCTCTTTTTCAACAAGAAAAATCCAGACGTTTAATGGAGCAAGGGAAATTTCAAGAAGCGGTCGAGTTGCTTGAATCATTGATTATTGATAATCCAGACTTTTGGGCGGCTTACAATAACTTGGCACTTGCTTATTTCTATGTTGGGGAAGAAGAACAAGCAAAAGCATTGCTTCATAAAGTATTAAGTGAAAACAGAGGGAATATTCATGCCCTTTGTAATTTATCTGTGATTCATTATTATGAAAAAAATACGGAAGAATTAGAAGAAATTACGGATTTTCTATCTAAGATTAACCCGTATTTTATCGAGCATCGATATAAAATGGGCGCAACTTTTGCCTTAATAGGAAAGTATGAAGAAGCATTCAAATGGTTGAGAAGTTTACAGCGTAAAGGTTTTGAAGGAGATCCAGGCTTTTATTTCTGGTTAGCTCATTCCGCATACTTTGCAGGACATGAGGAAATTGCACGGAATGCTTGGAAAGCGTTACTAAAACTCGATCCAGAAAAAGCAGGATTCGAGCCGTGGCTACCTCAAATGAAGGAAATCAATGATCATGGGACGGAACATCAGAAGGAATTCATTTTAGAGAAACTTCAAAATAAACATGTAAGTGAACGAATCTTTGGATTTTATTTGTTAGGAAAATCAAAACATCGGTCAGAAATCATTTCTCATCCTCAATGGATTGTCGTAGATGAATTGGGCACGATGGAGAAATTATTTTTAGCACAGTCCTTAGGACATTCATTTGATGAAAAGTCAGTGGCAGAAAAAGCCTTTTTACGAGCGATTGCAGCAACAGATTTGTTGTATGATAAATATAAACCGCTTGCGCAATCAGCTACTTACTTGTTTCAAATGTGGTTTATGTTGATGGAACGTGCGCTTGAAAAGGGATATGGATTCAAAAACCCAAAAGCGTTAGCTGCTGCAACAGAGTATATGTTTGAATCATCTCGTTCAAAAAATGTGACGAAAAAATATTATGCCGATCAATATGGCATTACAACAAATACCCTCACGAAATATGTCAATGAACTAATTCAGTTTTTGCCGCTGTTTGATGCATAAGCAAAATAGTTGAAGCGGGCATAAAAATCCTATAGATTGAGTGTGAGTAGAAATGTAGGGGGAATTAGCAATGACTGAAGAAAAAATTTATGATGTAATAATAATTGGAGCTGGACCTGCGGGGATGACTGCCGCTGTATATACTTCTCGTGCGAATCTTTCTACGCTTATGATAGAACGTGGTATTCCTGGTGGACAAATGGCCAACACGGAAGAAGTGGAAAACTATCCAGGTTTTGAAACGATCTTAGGACCTGAACTTTCTACCAAAATGTTCGATCATGCAAAGAAATTCGGTGCCGAGTATGCATACGGTGATGTTGCAGAAATCGTGGATGGCGAACAATATAAGACAGTAAAAGTTAGTGGGAAAGAATATAAAGCATTAGCGGTAATTATTTCATCTGGTGCTGAGTATAAGAAGATGGGGATTCCAGGGGAAACAGAACTTGGAGGACGCGGTGTAAGTTATTGCGCAGTATGTGATGGTGCATTTTTTAAAGGAAAAAGACTTGTTGTTGTTGGCGGAGGAGATTCTGCCGTTGAAGAAGGCGCATTTTTGACGAAGTTTGCAGATAAAGTAACGATTGTTCACCGTCGTGATACGCTGCGTGCTCAAAAAATCTTACAAGATCGTGCATTTGCCAATGAAAAAATCGACTTTATTTGGAATACGACATTAAAAGAAATTAATGGCAAAGACGGGAAAGTAGCTGGCGTGACATTGGTTTCTACAGTAGATGGATCTGAAAGAGATTTCGAAACAGACGGAGTTTTTGTCTACGTCGGAATGCTTCCATTAACAAAACCATTCGTGAACTTAGGTATCTTAAACGATAATGGATATATCGTGACGAATGAAAAAATGGAAACAGCCGTACCTGGAATTTTCGGTGCTGGAGATGTCCGTGAAAAAATGCTTCGACAAATTGTGACAGCAACAGGAGATGGTAGTATTGCCGCTCAAGCTGCACAGCATTATATTGAAAATTTAAAAGATAAAAATGTTGCAAACGTATAATTTAATGTTATTTTAATCCAATTGTAACCTTATTGAAATAAACAAGGTGTATATTAAGGAGTATAAATACCCCTTTTTATATAAGAAATATTTGGACAGGCTGTTTCTCGATTTTAATCGATGAAGCAGCCTCTTTTTATGAATTTCATGTATAATATATAGTAATAAGTAAAGATAGTTTTGGAGTGATCATTCGTGCAGCGAATCGCAAATTTACTCATATACAAAGATGGGCAAGTTCTTTTATTGAAAAAACCTAGAAGAAACTGGTATGTTGCCCCAGGAGGCAAAATGGAAGTGGGGGAGTCCATACTGAACTCTGCTATTCGAGAGTTTACAGAAGAGACGAATACAATTCCAATCAATCCCCATTTAAAGGGAATTTATACGATGGTCATTGAAGAAAATGGTAAGCAAATAGACGAATGGATGCTATTTACATTTGTTGCAACAGACATAGAAGGAACACCTTTTGAGGAAACAACAGAAGGCATTTTAGAATGGCATGCAGTAGAAGATTTACACGTTTTGCCAATGGCTGAAGGTGATCGAACGAACCTACTATTTGCTGTTCGAGAGTTAGGAATACAATATGGAACATTTGTATACACACCCGACTTTACGTTAATAAAAGAAACAATTCAACAGTCAGTGGAGGGAGAAGTAAACAATGGAAAGTCAGCAAAAGCTTGAAACTGAAGTGGTGATTATCACTGGAATGTCAGGGGCTGGAAAGACAGTAGCAATTCAAAGCTTTGAAGACCTGGGTTATTATTGTATCGATAATTTGCCTCCAGAACTTTTAGGGACATTTATCACTTTAATGATAGATTCCAATAAACAGCCTCGCAATATTGCAGCAGTAATGGATTTGCGGGGAGGAGAAATGTTTCATTCATTAGCTGATTCGGTGAATAATCTGCAAGAAGCAACTTCTGTTACGCCAAAAGTTTTGTTTTTGGATGCAGAAGATGAAGTATTAGTGAGAAGATACAAGGAAACTAGAAGGTCTCATCCCCTAGCAAACTCTGGACTTCCTTTAGATGGTATTAAAAAAGAGAGAGAATTACTGTCTGACTTAAAGGGAAGAGCACAATTCATTTATAATACATCCAAAATGAAACCACGCGAATTACGGGAAAAAATACAAGATGAATTTTCGGCTAAAGGTAGTAAAGTATTTACCGTGAATGTCATGTCATTTGGTTTTAAACATGGTATTCCGATAGATGCGGATTTAGTATTTGATGTTCGTTTTCTTCCAAATCCATACTATATAGAGGAATTACGATTGAAATCGGGACTAGATGAGGAAGTTTCTAGTTATGTTTTAAAATGGGTGGACACAAAAACGTTAATTGACAAGTTAACAGATTTGTTTTTGTTTATGATTCCCCAATATAAACGCGAGGGCAAAACTCAACTTGTTATTGCATTTGGATGTACTGGTGGGCAGCATCGCTCAGTGACACTTGCTGAATACTTTGGAAAACAATTAAAAGAAGAAGATAAAACGATTATTACGCATAGAGATGTTACAATAAGAAAGGAATGAAGTAATGAATCGTACACAACACCAGAAAAAAATAGTGATAATTGGTGGAGGTACAGGATTATCTACTTTACTTCGTGGTTTGAAGAAATTTCCACTCGATATTACAGCGATTGTTACTGTAGCAGATGATGGTGGAAGTTCTGGGCGCTTACGAGATGTATATGATATTCCCCCGCCTGGTGATGTTCGAAATGTTTTAGCAGCTCTTTCAGATGTCGAGCCTCTAGTGGAGGAAATGTTCCAGTATCGTTTTTCCAATTCTACTGAATTAGAAGGTCATTCTTTAGGGAATTTAATGCTAGCTGCTTTAACTTCTATTACGGGTGATTTTGCCAATGCTATTCGGGAGATGAGCCAAGTATTAAAAGTACATGGAAAGGTACTTCCGGCTGCAAACCAGCTAGTTACACTTCACGCGCAATACGAGGATAAAACAGTGGTAAGTGGAGAGTCGAAAATTCCAAAGTATGGACAAAAAATAGAGAAAGTATTTATTTCTCCTGCAGATGTGAAACCTTTACCAGAGACACTCAAAACTATTGCAGAAGCAGATATAATAGCGATTGGACCTGGGAGCCTTTATACAAGCATTCTTCCGAATTTATTGGTAGTAGACATAAAAAATGCCATAATCAAGTCGAAAGCAAAGAAAGTATATATTTGTAATTTAATGACCCAAGCTGGGGAAACGAGTAATTATACTGCATCCGATCATGTTCAAGCACTTTTTGATCATATAGGTGAAAATTTCATCGATACGGTATTAATTAGTAAGGAAGAAATTCCTGAAAATGTGCAATATTTATATAAACAAGAAAAAGCATCCCCTGTCAAAATAGATGTTGAAGTTTTAGAAACATTAAATATAGAAATCGTAAAAAAAGATATTTCGGTAGTTTATGACGGTGCAGTTCGTCATGATTCCATAAAAGTAGCAAAGTGGCTAGTAGAGTATGCAGGTTAATGAGAGCTAGTTGAAAATGATCCATAGCAGTCTCTAGCAAGAAAGGGGGAAACGGATATGTCGTTTGCTTCTGAAACAAAAAAAGAAATGACACAAGAAGAGTCAAAACCTTGTTGTGCTAAAGCAGAACTTTCCGCACTTATTCGGATGAATGGTTCCTTGTCATTTAGCAATAAAATGCTTAGTTTAGATGTCCAAACAGAGAATGCCGCCATAGCAAGAAGGCTATATACATTGATAAAATCTTTATATCCATATCAAGTGGAATTACTTGTTCGAAAAAAAATGAGATTGAAAAAAAATAATGTCTATATTTGTCGTGTCCGTGATGGGGCAAAGAATTTACTAGAAGATTTGAAAATATTAAATGAGGGCTTTCAATTTGAATATTCTATTTCCAGAGAGCTAGTGAAAAAGAATTGCTGTAAGCGCGCTTATTTAAGAGGAGCATTCTTGGCCGGAGGATCGGTTAATAATCCGGAGACGTCTTCCTATCATTTGGAAATTTATTCATTATATAAAACACATAGTGATGCGTTAGTAGATTTGATGAATGAATTCGAATTAAATGCAAAAACAATTGAACGTAAAAAAGGCTTTGTCGCTTATTTGAAAGAGGCAGAAAAAATTTCCGATTTTTTAAGTATTGCTGGTGCGCATTATGCATTATTAAAGTTTGAGGATGTTAGAATTATCCGAGATATGCGAAACAGTGTAAATCGTCTCGTTAATTGTGAAACGGCGAATCTAAATAAAACGATTAGTGCAGCTATTAGACAAGTAGAAAATATACGATTTATCGAAAATTCAGTTGGTCTAGATCAGTTACCAGAAAAATTACGAGAAATTGCAAGGTTGCGTGTTGAATATCAAGATGTTACATTGAAAGAATTAGGTGAGATGGTTTCGACTGGGAACGTGAGTAAGTCAGGTATTAATCATCGTTTACGAAAAATAGATGAAATTGCTGATGCACTTCGTAGAGGCGAGACAATTTAGTGAAATGGAGCGTAGAATGATGACAGAAAAACATGTGGAAGTAAAATTACCAGCAGGATTACAAGCGAGACAGGCTGCATTATTTGTTCAAGAGGCTAATCGTTATATTGCAGATGTATTTCTTGAAAAAGACGACAAGAAAGTAAATGCTAAAAGTATTATGGGAATTATGAGCTTAGCGATCAGCAAAGGGATAACTGTAAACTTAAGTGCAGAAGGTTCGGATGAAGAAGAAGCGGTAGATGCGCTAGCGAAATTTATTACAAATGAAGAATAGAAAAAACGCCTCACTCGTCATTACAGACGAAAAGGGCGTTTTTTTTTCATTCTAAAGGTTTATACAGGCAATGTAGGGGTTGATAGCGACTTTCTAGGTTCGAAGCCACTATCTAGGTGTTTATAGCCGCTGTTTATGGGGAGATGGAATTGGTAGGAGCATATGCCATTCAGTTAGGGGCAGACAGCCACACTTTATGGGCGTATAGCGCCGGTTTATGGGTGGATGGAATTGGTAGGGGCATATGCCATTCAGTTAGGGGTAGATAGCCAAACTTTATGGGCGTATAGCGCTGGTATAGGGGTGGATGGAATTGGTAGGGGCATATGCCATTCGTTTATGGGCAGATAGCCAAACTTTATGGACGTATAACGCCGGTTTATGGGTGGATGGAATTGGTAGGGGCATATGTCAGTCAGTTAGGGGCAGACAGCCACACTTTATGGGCGTATAACGCTGGTATAGGGGTGGATGGAATTGGTAGGGGCATATGCCAGTCAGTTAGGGGCAGATAGCCACACTTTATGGGCGTATAACGCAGGTTTATGGGTGGATGGAATTGGTAGGGGCATATGTCAGTCAGTTAGGGGCAGATAGCCACACTTTATGGGCGTATAGCGCCGGTTTATGGGTGGATGGAATTGGTAGGGGCATATGCCAGTCAGTTAGGGGCAGATAGCCACACTTTATGGTCGTATAGCGCCGGTTTATGGGTGGATGGAATTGGTAGGGGCATATGCCAGTCAGTTAGGGGCAGATAGTCACACTTTATGGACGTATAACGCCGGTTTATGGGTGGATGGAATTGGTAGGGGCATATGCCATCTGTTTATGGGGAGATAGCACCGCTTAGTAGTTGTGGATAGACACTTTCCACGAACGAAAACAGCTGTACTTCGCAAAAAAATCCCCAAGGAAATTAAATCTTTCCTTGGGGACAAATTTTATTAAGCTTTTTTCATTTCGCTACGAGAGATGATATGGTCGATTAAACCGTATTCTTTTGCACGTTCTGCAGTCATGAAGTTATCACGGTCTGTATCTTTTGAAACGACCTCTAAAGGTTGGCCGGTACGTTCCGCCATAATGCCATTTAACTTATCGCGTAGGTGTAAGATACGTTTAGCGGCAATTTCGATTTCTGTTGCTTGCCCTTGTGCTCCACCAAGTGGTTGGTGAATCATAACTTCTGCGTTAGGAAGCGCATAACGTTTTCCTTTTGCTCCAGCTGTTAGTAAGAATGCACCCATAGAAGCGGCCATACCGATACAGATCGTTTGTACATCTGGTTTGATGAACTGCATTGTATCGTAGATTGCCATTCCGGAAGTGATGCTTCCGCCTGGGCTATTAATATAGATGGAGATATCTTTTTCTGGATCTTCTGCTTCTAAAAATAATAATTGGGCAACGATGGAGTTTGAAACGTTGTCATCAATAGCACTTCCAAGCATGATAATACGGTCTTTTAGTAATCGTGAGTAAATGTCATATGCGCGTTCCCCACGATTTGTTTGTTCAATAACTGTAGGAATTAAATTCATCCTGATTGCCTCCTTCAAAAGTGGTATTGTAAGTTGATTACTGAGAAATATTCTCTCAGTTGTAACTTTATCATACACATTATGGTCAAGGAAGGTCAAATTTTAAGCTTCAAAATGAAAGGTTGAATTTTGCCCGTTCTATTTGTATAATAGATAAGTCGCTTGCCCTTGTAGTGTAATGGATAACACACAAGCCTCCGAAGCTTGTAATGTGAGTTCGATCCTCGCCGAGGGCATAAATTAAGTAAAAAACAAGAAACGCTTTAATCATGGTATTTCATGGTTAAAGTGTTTTTTTTATTCATTTTTCCTACGTCTATTAAATGAAACAGCGTAGGCATCATGGCGAAAATGGAGGATAGGATCTTCCGTAAGTTCGATGCCTTCTGCGACTACAGTAGGGTCAAATAAAACTGACTCATTCGGAAATACCGCTTTATTTAAAGTTAATTGACCAACGACAATCTTTTGTCTATCTTCCGGCCATGGATCTGTTGGATCATCCGTAACATCACCTTCTTCTCCTAAACGAATGACTAAGTTAAATGAAACAGACCCATTGAGTAATCTCTCGTTGAGTTCTTCACTGAGATAGTCTGGAGAAGTTATTTTTGCTTCAGTTTTCAGTGAATTTTCTTCTTGTGCAGGTTGCCATTCATATTTGATCGGTTTGCGTTTTCCTTCTTTATTTACAAAATAAAAGGCGTGTATTGGGTAATAATGGAGTCGAGCATAACTGGTTGGTGGTTGTTTCAATTGTTCTTTTAGCGCTAGCAATATGTTTTTTCTTTCAGGGTACTTTTTTATGATATTCAGTATACCTAGTCCTAGATCCAGTTTATCAAGGCCAGTTTTGTCATCTGTTAAAATTTTCAACATATCGATAAAGGTTTTCGGGTCTTTTGTTATAAACATTGGGATTGTGGTGCTTACCAGATGACTTGCAGTTCCATTTGGTAGGTGGAACTGGACGGACATACCTTTAAAAGGGGAAAGTAAATCAGCCGCTGTCGGGTTTGGTGGGCTGTTAGAAAATCGAACGAGTACAGGTACTGCTTCCTTTTGCAAGTGTCCAGCAGTAGTATACGGTATTGCATTACCATTAGGTGTAAAGATTGCTTCATAAAACACACCCTTCGCATGTGCGCGGCGGGCTCCGGGAAACTTACCTTGAATCTTTTCCAGTGTGTCGATTGCGTCAGTTGGTAAAAGATCATGAGGATCGTTAAAATTATTTATGTGAATCACCTCCATTAAACATTCTATTTCAGCTATACCCCAAAACTTTTATATTAATCAAAGGAGATCTCCACATTTTTTGAAACCATTTAATGTCTTTTTCGTATAGTTAAATAGGTTTCACATTTTCGATTTAAAGGTAGAAATATATTATACTTAATTAGAGGTGAATGAGATGAAGAAATTATTTGGACCGCTTATAACTATAATCGTGATTATTGCTATCTTTGCGGCTATTTTAATACCGAGTTATAACGGTTTTGTAAATGGAGAAGAAGATGTCAATAAGGCGTATGCTCAAGTGGAAAACCAATTGCAGCGTCGTTTGGATTTAATCCCCAACCTTGTGAATACAGTAAAAGGTTTTGCTTCACATGAAAAAGAAGTACTTAGTAATATCGCGGATGCACGTTCGAAGTTAGCAGGAGCAAGTACCCCAGAGGAACAAGCAAGTGCGAATGATCAGTTATCTGGAGCATTAAGCAGATTGTTAGTTGTAGTGGAAAATTATCCTGATTTAAAAGCAGATGCAAACTTTCGTCAATTAATGGATGAACTTGCTGGAACAGAAAATCGTTTGTCTATAGCAAGACAAGACTACAATGGGGTAGTTTCAAACTACAATAAAAAAGTAAAACGCATGCCGGGAAGTATTATTGCTTCTATTTTTGGCTTCGATGAAAAAGAATATTTTAAAGCAGACGCAAATGCGAAAGAAGCGCCAGTCGTGGATTTTGAAGGAGATGGCAAGTGATGAAAAAAGTTGCGCGAATGCTCATAGTTGCGCTACTTTTATTTCTTTCTATCCCATTAGTAACAGTAGCAGCATCTGATATACCAAAACCTATTCCTGGTGAATCTTACGTGCAAGATTACGAAGGCTATTTATCACCATCGACCAAGAAGCAAATTGAAGAGCTTGGTCAAAAATTAGATAAAGCAACTGGATCACAAATTGTGGTCATGATTATCAATTCATTAAATGGACAAAATGTTAATCAATTTAGTACAGATGTCATAAGAGAATTTGGTATAGGTGATCCTAAGAAGAATAACGGTGTTTTATTGGTAATAGAAACAGATCCTACTAAAAAAGGCAACAGAGATGTATATATTTCAGTTGGTCAAGGTCTTGAAGGAGCTTTACCTGATGGGAAAATTGGTCGTATATTAGAGAATTATACGAATCCTTATTTAGAACAAGGTTCAGTGGATGATGCAGTACTTTCTACTTACCAAGTACTTTATAATGAAGTAGCAAAGGAATATGGATGGGACGGGGAGCTTATGGAACCGAAAGATCCAGCTTCATCTGATGGAGGTTTTTCGATTTCTACCATCATTGGAATCGTGGTTGTCATTTATTTTATTTTTACAATCATGAATAATGGTGGTGGAGGAGGCGGTTCTGGAAGACGACGTCGCTCTATTATGTTTGGTCCTGGAAGTTTCGGAGGTGGCTTTGGTGGCGGCTTCGGAGGCAGTGGAAAGGGATCGGGTGGAGGTTTTGGCGGCTTCGGCGGAGGTAGTTCCGGAGGCGGCGGAGCAGGACGCAAATGGTAAATAATCGAGGAGGAGGGAGTGTTTAACTCCCTCCTCCTCGATTAATTTTTAGCAATATCATCTAGCATCTGCTTGACCTCTTCCATCTTAATTTCCTCCAACATTAGCGCTAAAATTCTCTATTTTCTCTCGAAGTTCCATGTAACCGCCATCTTTAACTTGATTATATCTCCCAATTTTTCCAGGCTCTGATGTAGAAAAGATAAATTCTTCTCGCAATGTCTGATAAATTTTCTGACCTTGGCTATTCGTTAAGGAAACCTCTATTATTGGGCGATAGATAGTCGGATGATCTTTCTCGGGCTTAATTTCAACGTTTTCTAAATGCATCTCTAGATCTTTATCTTCTAAATAATAGTCGTATTTGAACACAAGATTGGTATTAATTAAGGATGGCAGCACAGCTTCACTAAAGTATTCACCAAAAGTGTTTAAATAATCCATTAAGTCCGTGTATTCCTTTGATTGTAGAAGTTGATTATACTGCTCTTGGTTCTCCGCTTTCGTTTCGCTTTGTAAATTCATCCAGTTGTTCATTAAACGCAAATACTCCTCATCAGGTCCATTATATTCTCTCTCCAGCACTGCCATAATCACCTCTTCATTAGAAATAGCCTTAGCTGATTGCTCTGTCTCCGAGGGATTAGAAATAGTAATGAAGAGAAGTGAGGCAATTGCTACTATTGCTAATGAAATAAAGGCAGGAAATATATTGATTTTTCTCTTTGTTTCTATTCTATCTTTTAAGGCTAGCCACGTATTGCGTTTTGCTTCTTCTGAACGCTCCACATCTTTCATTCCCACAAAAAACTCATCAAATTCTTTAAGTGGTTTCATTTGCAAGACCTCCTTTCTGATGAAACTCCTTTTTAAGTGCCTGAAGTGCTCGCGTCATTTTCATCTTTACTTTTGCCTCGGTCCAACCGAGTATATAGGCTGTTTCTTGAATGGAGCATTCTTGTACCTTTCGTAGGAGCAGGACTTCTTGATAATCTTTTTTTAGCTTACTTAAGGAGTCATACATCAAAGAAAGTTGCTCCTTTTGTTCCAATCGGCTCTCTGGTGATAATGCGTTTGTTTCTAAATCATGCTCTTTTTCAAAGGAGAAAAATTGAATAACTCTTTTCCTTCGAAAATAGTCATAGGTTACATTACGTGCTATTTTTAATAGCCAGGTGGCAGTGGACGCTTGCTTGTTAAAGGCATTTAGTCCTTTATATGCTTTGTAAAATGTTTCTTGTGTAAGATCTTCGGCACATTCTCTATGACGGACAAGTAAGTATATATAGCTGTAAACTCGATCGCTGTGCTCTTTGTATAGCTGTTCCATTTCCATCTTCTGACCTCCCCTTATTGCTATAGACGAACGAACAAATAAAAAGTATCGCTTTTATCTTAACCTTTTTAGGAAATAATTTGTATTTAAGTCTAAGTGCTAAATCATTCCTGGTGATTATTATGTTCTTTCCGACTAATACATTTAGGCTAATGTACGATTAGTTTTCCGTCTTACTTTAGATATATTGCGTCGTAAGAAAGTTGTCGCTGGGATTTTCGCTGCATGGCGGACGCTTTCCGCCGGGTGAGCGATGAGCCTTCACCGCCGCTTTGCGTTCGTTGTGAAGTCTCATTTTGCTCACTTGATCCGGCTGGAGTCGCCGCCCTGCAGCGAAAACCCTCCTTATGTAGTATTCTCTAAAAACAAAGTCCAATAAATGGTTGAACGAAACCAAAATGGTGGTGAACGCAACAAACTTCCCTTAGAAGCGAGACAGAAACTATCACAAACGAGACCATTTCTCATAATAAAGCCTGAACTTAGAGTGAGATGCCACTTATATAGAGTGCGCTAGCATTATATTGCGCGTTACGTATTCTTTGTTGTGGTTAATGGATAAAATATTGCACATTATGGATTGCAGCGGCAGGCGGCGACTCCGAAGGGATCAGGGAGACAGATGAGACAGCACAAGCGGCGCACATGCGACGGTGCTGGCTCATCGCTCCCCCCTTGGAAAGCGTCCGCCTAGAGCGGAAATCCCGGCGGTCAGTAAGACGCATTATATCTAAAAAGCGACCTGAAACATAAAACTGTGAGCCACTGTCTGGTTTTATTAAATAGAAGAATATGGATAATAAACAGACTTGATGCAAAAGAACACACGAATTTATTCTTTAAAAAGACTATAATAAAATGTATCAAATGATTTTTGGGAAGGATGATATAAAATGATTGTCCATTTCTACATGAGACCAGGTTGTCATTTATGTGAAGAGGCGAGACTTATGCTCAAACTTGTGCAGGAAGATGTAGCGTTTGAAATAAAGGAAGTAAATATAGAAGAAGATGAAGCACTACACGAAAAATATATGTTGATGATTCCAGTCGTTGAATTCGAAGATGAAATTATTCAATATGGACAAGTAGATTACGCAACACTACTGGAAGCATTGTTAAAATAGTGCTCCAGATTGTGCGTTTCATTAGATTTTATGCTACTCGCAATATCGTAGAGCATAATCACAATATTCATAAGTATACTCGCAACATTTCCATGAGTATTCGCAAGTTAAGCATATGTACTCGCAATATTTGCCCGGTTTTGCCTAGCTTGACAGGTTCCGTTTGACCTTCCCCTATTTACTGTCTCAATATTTCCCAAAAAATAATGCACTAGTCTTGCTAATGTGCATATAATATTGTATGATGATTTTAGAAATTCACTTTTTTTTATGTAAGTGGGACATTTTTAAAGTAAGTGGGACAAAAACGTACCAATAAGTTTGGAAGTGAAATATGGAGTCTTTACTCACAGCTCAGTTAAAGCTAATTCCTGAAATGAGTGATTTGTTACAAAAAAGGTACCAAGTACTTCAGATGATTCAATTATCTAAAGGGATTGGTAGGCGAGTTTTAGGAGAACAATTAGGTTTGTCGGAAAGAGACATTCGGAAAGAATTAGACGCTTTAAGAAATCAAGGATTAATAGAAATATCACGTGATGGAGCAGCAATTTCTCCTGAAGGAACAAAAATATTAATGGAATTAAAAGAAGTCGTTCGCGAGTGGTCAGGAAGATTACAACTAGAGCAAACACTTTCAAAAATTTTACACATAAAAGAAGTAATTATTGTACCAGGAAATGTAGATACTAATACGAATGCAGCCATGCTTTTATCTCAAGAAGCGGCTAAGTTTTTGGAAAGCATCTTGTCTAATGACAAAATAGTCGCAGTAACAGGCGGTTCAACCATTGCATCCATCTCTAATTTTGTTCAAGATACAACAAAATGGAAAAATTTAATGTTTATCGCAGCTCGAGGCGGAGTTGGAAAAGATGTAACGTTACAAGCAAATACAATCGTTTCTCTTTTTTCCAATAAAACAAATGGATCCTATAGAACATTGTATATGCCGGATAGTTTAAGTGAAGAAGCATACACTACGATGAAGAAAGAGCCCTTCATTCAGGAAATGATGGACCTATATGAAAAAACAACCATTATTATTCATGGTATTGGTGATGCTGAAGAAATGGCTCGAAGAAGAAATTCTAGCGAACAAGAAATCGAGCGTTTAAAAGAAAACGGTTCGGTTAGTGAAGCGTTTGGCTATTACTTTAATGAGCACGGTGAAGCAGTTCACCGAATACGAACAATTGGAATTCAGTTAAAACAATTAAAAAATATAGAGCATCTACTTGCAGTTGCAGGTGGTGCCAAAAAAGCAAAAGCACTATTGTCTTATTTTAAACAAGCACCGGAACAAACCGTATTAGTGACCGATGAAGGTGCTGCAAATGAAATGATGAACATAATCTCACAAACCAATTAGGAGGAAAATAAAATGACAGTAAAATTAGCGATTAATGGATTTGGACGTATAGGACGTAAAGTTTTTAGAGAAGCACTAGAACAGAAAGAATTAGAAGTAGTAGCGATCAATGATTTAACAGATGCTGCAATGCTTGCACACTTGTTGAAATATGATTCTGTCCATGGAATTTTAAACGCAGACGTTTCTTCAGAAGGTGACTATTTAGTTGTTAACGGTAAAAACATTCGAGTTTTTGCTGAGAAAGACCCATCAGCACTTCCATGGAAAGAGCAAGAAATTGATATCGTTATTGAATGTACTGGAATATTCAGTACAGCTGATAAAGCTGGAAAGCATATTGAAGCTGGAGCGAAAAAAGTAATTCTATCTCAACCTGCTAAAGACGATATGCCTACATTTGTTATGGGAGTAAATGCGGATAATTATAATCCAGAAACAGATCATGTAATATCAAATGCATCATGTACAACAAATTGTTTATCACCACTTGCAAAAGTTTTACAAGATCAATTTGGTATTAAACGTGGAATGATGACAACTATTCACTCTTATACGAATGATCAACGCATTTTGGATTTGCCGCATAGTGATTACCGTCGTGCTCGTGCAGCAGGAGAATCTATGATTCCAACTACAACAGGAGCAGCGTCAGCAGTTGCAAAAGTACTTCCTGAACTAAAAGGAAAATTAGATGGTATGGCAATCCGCGTACCTACACCAAATGTTTCTTTAGTAGACTTTGTAGCAGAGCTTGAAAAAGACGTAACTGTAGAAGAAGTTAATGCTGCTTTAAAACAAGCTTCTGAAAATGAATTAAAAGGAATTCTTGCTTTCAATGAACTTCCATTAGTTTCAATTGACTATAATGGAAATACAGCATCTTCAACAATTGACGGACTTTCAACAATGGTATTAGGAGATAATATGGTGAAAGTATTATCTTGGTATGACAATGAATCAGGATACTCCGCGCGTTGTATCGACCTTGTATTACTTATGGCGAAAAAAGGACTATAATCAGCATAGCGATTATGGATTATAACCTCTATAATGAAAGAGGGTAAAAGGAGCAAGGGTTACCCTTCGCTCCTTATTTTTATACATATAAGGAGGCTTATCTCATGAATGAAAAACAAACAATGAGCGATGTAACTTTACGAGGAAAGCGTGTGTTTTGTCGTGTAGACTTTAACGTGCCGATGGAAGATGGAGCAATTACAGATGATACACGTATTCGTGCAGCATTACCGACGATTGACCATTTAATCGAGCAAGGTGCGAAAGTAATTTTAGCTAGCCATATGGGACGACCAAAAGGTGAAGTGAAAGAAGAACTACGTTTGACAAAAGTAGGAGAGCATTTAGCTAAACTTTTGGATAAGCCAGTGAAAAAGTTAGATGAATCGATTGGAGCTACAGTTGAAGCAGTAATCTCTGAAATGCAAAATGGAGATGTTGTTTTATTAGAAAATGTCCGCTTCCATGCAGGGGAAGAAAAAAATGATGCAGAGCTTGCAACAGCATTTGCTTCCTTGGCAGATGTGTATGTGAATGATGCTTTCGGTGCAGCTCATCGTGCACATGCGACAACGGAAGGGATTGCGAAGCTATTGCCAGCAGTTTCTGGTTTGTTACTGCAGAAGGAATTAGATGTCTTAGGGAAAGCTTTATCTAATCCGGAACGTCCATTTACAGCAATTATTGGTGGATCAAAAGTGAAAGATAAAATTGGTGTTATTAATCATTTATTGGACAAAGTAGATAATATATTAATCGGTGGAGGCTTATCGTATACATTCACCAAGGCACAAGGGCATGATGTTGGAAACTCTTTATTAGAGGAAGATAAAATCGAATTGGCGCAGTCTTTTATGGAAAAAGCGAAAGAAAAAGGTGTTTCTTTTTACTTACCAGTAGATGTTGTCGTAGCAGATGCGTTTTCAAAAGATGCCAATACGAAAGTGGTGGATATCGACCAAATTCCTTCCGACTGGATGGGGTTAGATATTGGACCGAAAACAGCTGCTTTATATGCGGATGTTATTAAAAATAGTAAGCTGATTATTTGGAATGGACCGATGGGTGTATTCGAAATGGATGTATTTGCGAATGGTACTAAGGGTGTGGCGAACGCTATGGCCGATACAGATGGTTACACGATTATTGGTGGTGGAGATTCGGCAGCAGCGGTAGAAAAATTCGAAGTTGCAGATAAAATGGATCATATATCCACAGGTGGAGGAGCTTCCTTAGAGTTTATGGAAGGCAAAGATTTACCGGGTGTATCTGCTTTAAACGATAAGTAATGGAGGAGATTTTATATGCGTAAACCAGTGATAGCAGGAAATTGGAAAATGTATAAAACACTTGCCGAAGCGAAAGATTTCGTCGAGCAGTTAAAAGAAAAACAAGTAGATAACAGTAAAGTAGAAACGGTTATTTGCGCTCCAGCATTATTTTTAAATTCACTTGTACATGTTGCAAAAGATTCTTTTATATCCATCGGTGCCCAAACAATGCACGAGGAAAAAGAAGGAGCATTTACAGGGGAAGTCAGTGGACATCAACTTCAAGATTTAGGCGTTCAATATGTTGTAATCGGACATTCCGAAAGACGTCAATATTTCAATGAAACAGATGAATCCGTGAATAAAAAGGTGAAAGCAGCGTTTGAGAATAACTTAATACCAATTATTTGTGTAGGAGAAACTTTAGAACAACGTGAACAAAATGAAACAGAAAATATTGTATCCACACAAGTAATGGCTGCTTTAGAAGGAATTTCAGAAGAAAATGTTATGAACTCAATCATTGCTTATGAACCAATTTGGGCAATCGGAACAGGTAAAACTGCAACTGCAGATGATGCAAATGATGTGTGCCAAGCAATCCGTGAAACAGTTCTAGACGGATTTGGAGAAGAAGTTGCAAGTAGCGTTCGTATTCAATATGGCGGAAGTGTAAAACCGGAGAATATTGAAGAATTACTTTCAAAAGAACATATTGATGGCGCGCTAGTTGGTGGAGCAAGTTTACAAGTAGATTCATTCGTGAAGCTATTGGAGGCTGGTCAAAATGCCTAAAAGTCCAGTTGCTTTAATCATTCTGGATGGATTTGGATTGCGAAATGAATCGTATGGAAATGCGGTTGTTCAGGCAACCAAGCCTAACTTTGATCGATATTGGGCCGAATATCCGAATGCTACTTTAATAGCATCAGGTGAAGCAGTAGGCTTGCCAAATGGTCAAATGGGTAACTCGGAAGTAGGGCATTTAAATATCGGGGCAGGAAGAATTGTTTATCAAAACTTAACTCGAATTCATAAATCGATTCGTGAAGGGGATTTCTTTTTAGAGCCTAAACTTATAGGGGCAATTGAACATGTGAAGAAACATGGCGGGAAACTACACTTAATGGGATTACTTTCAGACGGTGGGGTTCATAGTCATTACACGCATCTATTCGCTTTATTGAAATTAGCAAAAGACCATGGATTACAAGATGTATTTGTTCATGGATTTTTGGACGGTCGTGATGTCGGACCACGTACTTCCGTTGGGTATGTGGAAGAAACAGAAAAGCAAATGAAAGAAATCGGTGTAGGTAAATTCGCATCGATAAGTGGTCGCTATTATGCAATGGATCGTGATCGCCGCTGGGATAGAGTAGAACTTGCTTATAAAGTGCTTGTTGACGGAGTAGGAAATACGGCTGAAACAGCAACGGCAGGAATTCTTCAATCATATGAGGAAGATATTGCAGATGAATTTGTACTTCCTTTCGTTATTGAAGAAGATGGAAAACCAGTTGCGACGATTGACTCGGGAGATGCAGTTATATTCTTTAATTTCCGACCTGATCGTGCGATTCAATTATCTTTAGCATTAAATACACCAACTTTTGATAGCTTTAAGTTAAGTAAAAAGCATCCAACAAATTTAAAGTTTGTGACGTTCACGCATTATAGTGATGACGTTGTATCGGATGTTGTTTTTGAAAAAGCAAACTTATCTAATACAATTGGAGAGGTTCTTTCCGCTCATCATAAAACACAACTACGCATTGCGGAAACTGAGAAATACCCACATGTAACATTTTTTATGAGCGGTGGACGTGAAGAGACATTTCCTGGAGAACAACGAATTTTAATAAATTCTCCGAAAGTGGCTACGTATGATTTGCAACCAGAAATGAGTGCATATGAGGTAACGGATGCACTTTTAGCTGAAATAACAAATGATAACTTCGATGCAATCATATTAAATTTTGCTAATCCAGATATGGTTGGCCATAGTGGAATGCTAGAGCCTACGATTAAAGCAATAGAAGCAGTGGATGAGTGCTTAGGTAAAATAGTAGATGCCATTACTTCAAAAGGCGGATATGCAATTATAACTGCAGATCACGGAAATTCAGATGAAGTAACTACACTAGAAGGCCAGCCAATGACTGCACATACGACTAACCCTGTTCCTGTTATCGTAACAAAGAAGAATGTTACCCTTCGTCCTAACGGAATTTTAGCCGATTTGGCACCAACCATGTTACACTTATTAGGGATAGAAACACCGCCTGAAATGACAGGTAAAACACTAATCGAAACGGAGAGTTAAAAATGCCAATTATTACACAGATTCAAGCTCGTGAAGTATTAGATTCACGTGGGAACCCAACAGTAGAAGTAGAAGTTTTTACAGAAAGTGGTGCATTTGGCCGTGCAATCGTTCCTTCTGGAGCATCTACTGGTGAATATGAAGCAGTAGAACTTCGTGACGGTGACAAAGCAAGATACCTAGGTAAAGGTGTTCTAAAAGCAGTAGAAAACGTAAATAACATAATCGCGGCAGAATTAGAAGAGAACTTTTCAGTTTTAGATCAGGTAGAAATTGATCATGCAATGATCGATTTAGATGGCACAGAAAATAAAGGAAACCTTGGTGCAAATGCAATTTTAGGTGTTTCCATTGCTGTTGCCCATGCTGCGGCAGACTTTTTAGGACTTCCTTTATATCAATATTTAGGTGGATTTAATGCAAAACAATTGCCAGTTCCAATGATGAATATTGTAAACGGTGGGGAACATGCGGACAATAATGTAGATATTCAAGAATTTATGGTAATGCCAGTTGGAGCAGAATCATTCCGTCACGCACTTCGTATGGGTGCAGAAATTTTCCATAGCTTAAAATCGGTATTAAAAGATGCAGGATTAAACACAGCTGTTGGAGATGAAGGTGGGTTTGCGCCAAACTTAAAATCAAATGAAGAAGCATTATCTACTATTATGACTGCAATCGAAAAAGCAGGCTATAAACCAGGAGAAGATGTCCTTCTAGCAATGGACGTAGCAGCTTCTGAGTTGTTCAATAAAGAAGATGGTAAATACCATTTAACTGGTGAGGGCGTTGTAAAAACTTCTGAAGAAATGGTTGCTTGGTATGAAGAACTTTGCGAAAAATACCCAATCATCTCAATCGAAGACGGCTTAGATGAAAATGATTGGGCTGGACATAAATTACTAACAGAACGTTTAGGGAAAAAAATACAATTAGTTGGAGACGATTTATTCGTTACAAATACGAAAAAATTGGCACAAGGAATTGAACAAGGCGTTGGAAATTCGATTCTTGTAAAGGTAAACCAAATTGGTACACTTACAGAAACATTTGACGCGATTGAAATGGCTAAACGTGCTGGCTATACAGCTGTAATTTCTCACCGATCAGGTGAATCAGAAGACGTAACAATTGCCGATATCGCAGTTGCAACAAACGCTGGGCAAATTAAAACAGGTGCACCTTCTCGTTCGGATCGTGTAGCCAAATACAACCAATTACTTCGTATTGAGGATCAATTATATGAAACTGCTCAATATTTAGGTAAAAAAACATTCTATAACTTAAAATAATGCAAAAGCTACTTAACGAGTGAATCGTTAAGTAGTTTTTTTTACGGAAAGAATATAAGTTTTTATGCAATGAACAGGTTGATTTCCGCTGCAGGCGGACGCTCCAATCAACAGTGCAGAAAGAAAGACAATATGCTTTCGGTATCTGGTTTGGTTTATAGGGAGAAAACATTAAAAAAATGCCTAATCGAAGACATAATTCGCACATAAATTTATATATTTAGGTTAGATAGTTAAAAAAGGTGATAATAAAAGGACCATACATTTTAGATAGGTCTAATATGTATGGTCCTGCTTCTATATTTTACAAACAAGCCTCTAAAGCAATTTTCATCATTTTATCGAGTGATGTTTGTCTTGCTTCAGCACTAATTTGCTCATGGGTTACTAATGAATCTGAAATAGTTAGTATACTCGCCGCTTGTTTCCCTAGTATTCTTGCATTATGGAATAACGCATAACTTTCCATTTCTGTACAAATACAATTATGGTCATTATAAAAATCAACATGATTTGGAACATTATCTTCATGATAAAATACATCACTTGAATGTGTTCTACCTTTAACAATAGGAATATGGATGCGATTTGCAGCATCTTCAATTTTTTTCGTTAATAACTCGTTAGGAAGTTGGATATCATTTTCAACTCCAGCTTGAACCTTTGCAAATGTTGATTCACTCCATGCACTATCTACAAGAACAATATCATGAATGTTAAGTTTATCTGTATAAGCACCAGCACTACCTACTCGAATAATATTTTCTACATCGTAGAACTTAAATAACTCGTATGAATAAATACCTATACTTCCCATTCTCATTCCAGATCCCATTACGGATATTTGTTTTCCTTTATAACTTCCTGTATAGCCAAACATGTTACGTACACTATTAAACTGAACTGGATTTTCTAAATATGTTTCTGCAATATATTTCGCACGCAAAGGATCTCCTGGCATTAAAACTGTTTTTGCAATATCTCCAACTTTTGCAGTAATATGTGGTGTTGTCATATTATATCTCTCCATTTCTCATTTAAGACAGACCACTTAAATTCAGTTGCCTGTATAGTGATCTAAATAATTTCGCTTACATTATATTTTAGAGTAAATATCTCTGTCAAGGTTATATGAATAATGTCCGGTGAAAAACAAAAAAATTGCTCAAGTAAATTTAGAACAAGGGGGTACCCAAAACCTCGAAATTGGTGCATCTAAAAGAGTCGGAAAATCCGATTATAAGAATTGGATTGCACAGTGTACCAAATAAAACCAATAGAAAAAGAATACCTTTATCTAATTTCATCACCCTAATTTATATTTAGGTTTAGTTTGTCCTGTTCAGTTATTATTATTCCTTCTTCAACTATCCCGCGGCGTTACTTGAAGAAGGAGTTTAAAATTTTTTAGGGGGTAAAATGAAAAATAAAAACATGATAAAAACGATAAACTGGGCAATTTTCATAACCATTGTATTGATGGGTGTTGCTTCAGCAGCAATTACTATATATGACTTAAATAGTACTACACACACTACTTTTGGTGAAGAAGGACAGTCTCGTGTGGAATTCCGTTGGGGCTTGTTAGACACAATCATTTCAGTTGTTATACTTTTTATGTCTTCTTTTTTAGCTTTGGGTTGGAAACGATTATTTCCTTTTAACGTACCTATTGCAATAATAATAGCAGGTTTTTGTTATGTATTATTTTTCCTTACATTCACGGTTGGATGGGTCGCTTTTCAAGGAATATTTGGTTTTTTTTATTGCATTCTTAACAGGGGTAATCTTAATAGTATCTTACTCAGTTTTCTATTTTCTTGAAAGTCGCAAGACCCAATAAAATTTAACTGGTTAGAAGTGAATGGAGAGATATTTTATTAACCAATAGAGGGATTCGTAGATACACCAATAAATAAAAAATAGTCGATTCCTTAACAAACAGGAATTCGGCTTTTTGTTGTAATTTGCTTAGAGAACAAAACTTGCAAAACGTTGACTACCAGGGAAAAATATCTGAACTTGGAATTCATACGAAACATATCTTATTAGAAAAGTATGTTCGAAAGGTGACTAGATACATTGGAAAGTCAATTAAATTCGTTTATATATGGATTGCAACCTAGAACCCCCAAACAAGCTGTAGAACTATGGATATTAGGCATGGAAAATCGAAGTGGTGCAGTTCAATATGCAGTGCTTTCGCCATCTCTCCAAAAACTTACACGGAAACAGTACGAAGAAAACGGTTGGGTGACTGGGCAATCAAGCCCGTGGGTTGCAAACCTTCACTTTGTGAAAGTAAATAACGTTAGTGATACAGAGGTACAATATATAATTGCATATGACTTACAAACTTCATATGCGAATTTTGGCAGAGGACATAAGGTTATTACTGTTAAAATGAATCCAGAACCCTATAGAACAAACTGGTTTATTACTAAAATAATTACAACGTATTTTCAAAATGAAGCGGTTACTCCCGCTGAAACGGTAAGTAAATAAAGGTTAATTGAAATTATATTACTTGGAATAGAAAAGCTGTCTTCTTCATTAACGGAGGACTTTACTACAAGAAGGAGTAAAGCCTTTTTTCTTTTTGAACTAAAGGTGTGTTACTTGAAGAAAAAGGTTTTTTAAGAAGTATGACGAATAGTTAGTATTGGGATTTTTTTCTTTTCTAGGAGGAATAAAGTGAAGATATTCAGCTTGGTACAATTATTTACGGCATTTATTGCGTTTGGTATTTATTATTATTTTATCGAGCCTGAGATAAATGATAATAGATGGATTAAATTTTTGATATTTGGACTAGTTTGGTTTTCTCTTAGTTATTTTTCCAAGAAGTTTGAAGGAAGTTTTAAATTTTTAGATAAACGTATTGATAGTCAACTTAGTGTATGGATAGTATTAGGTTTAATTTTCATTCCATTTTTCTTCTTATACTTAAGGGGTTAGTTGAAAAGGGGATATATTAAAGTATTCTAGCGGTAGGAGAAATAACGTAGGGGGATTTCTAATGCATACAGACAATAAAAGAGTATTAGAATTAGTGGAATTTGATCAATATGATGTCTTGGGTTTAATAGAACATTCTGCATCAGTTGGCTGGGATTACGATGATAATGAAATTAGAACTGTTATGTCATCTGGCAAAATATTCGGGCATAAAAATGCTGTGGGGAAAATTGTCTCGAGTGCGGCAATTATACCTTATGATACTGATTTAGCTTCAATTGGTATGGTTATTGTTAATAAAGAATACAGAGGTTTGGGTTTAGGAAAAAAGGTAACTCAGAAATGTATAGACAGTGTTTCTAAAGATACCTCAATAATGTTAATTTCAACTGATGATGGGAAACCCCTATATGAAAACATGGGTTTTATTACTGTGGACTATGTACATAAGTATTTAAGTGATAGTTATATTCAGTCTAAAATGTTAATTAATCTAGAAATTACCTTAGAGAAATACAGTGAGAATGATTTTAATGAAATTGTAGAATTAGATTCTGTTGCGTTTGGTGATATGAGAAGAACATTTCTTCTTAACCGGATACTTCAATCAAAACAATTTTTAGTTGTTAGAGATCAAAAAGGGAAGATTATTGGATATGGATTATCCATATTAGGACCATTAAATCTAATATTAGGACCTATTGTTGCACCAAATCCCCAAATAGCAGCATTAATTATAGAGGGGTTAGCTCTTAATCATCAAGGAAAGTTAAGGATTGATGTGCCATCCAGTAATAACGAGTTAATGTTATTCTTGGAGAAAAGTGGATTTGTAAAAGTTAGTGAACCTCCCATTATGATAAAAAACTCTGTTCATATGCCATTCAGAAATAAAGAACTATTCGCTATTGCTGCCCAAGTTTTTGGGTAGGAATAATTAAAGCCTAATTAAACTAACGGAGGCTAGTTGAAGAAAGTTATAAAAGGGAGGTGGAAGTATATGTTTAAAAACAAGGAAGACAGAATGTGGGTTTATTTGGCTGTACCAACGTTTATTATAGGAACCATCATTATATATTATGGTGAACGAAATTATCAGTATATTGCTTTATTAGTGTTTTGGACTATCTTTTATCTATGGCGTTTTTTTTTACAGAAGGAAACAGAAGAAAGAAGGAAAAAATTCTTCTTAAGCTAACGGAGTGCATTACTGGAACAACGATAATGCTCCTCTTTTCTTCAAGTAACGCCGCAGTTTAGTAAAAAGAAGGATTATTTTTTCGCTTAAAATAATTAGAATACTATGAAAATAATCAGGTTGTTACTCGTCTAAAAATAAGAGGAGGATTTATATAAAATGAATGTTATAAAAAAGATTTCAGCGTTATTAGTATTAGTTGGAGTGGTACTTTTAATAGGTTGTACATCAAATGATATGGATTTACCAGAAGGTATTCCTGATTTCGTTCAAGAAAGTGATTTTGAGGGTATTGATTGGGATAAAAAAGCGGAAACATTTAATGAAAATATTATTGGTAATGAAAACAAATCAGGTGTAATTGGTGCAGATGCACCGAGTTTAAATGGGCAAAAATGGATGTGGCATCTTTGGGGAATTGAAAACCCTAGGCAAACAGAATTAACAGTAGTCGGTTATCATAAGAAACAGGAACTGTTCATCAAATATTAACAACTGGTTGGACAATAGTACTTGGGGGAGAAAATAATGGAGCAGATGCTCATGCACCTTCAAGTGTAATGAATCCTAAGTCGGGAGAATGGGCAATTCTATTTTATACTGATGGAAAATTATTTGATACATTGATTTATGAAATCAATGAATAATTTAAATTGTTTTATTAAAGTAACGAAGGGCTTTAGCAGAACAAGGCTGGTTGAACCATGCCTTTATCGTTATTCAACTAGAGGTGAGTTTAGTTGAATAAGAAATCCAAAGAAGTACAAATTTTAAGTTATTAATAAGAAATTCTTAGTAGTAAGAAATATCGGTAGGAAGAGAGTTGTTGATAATGAAAAAGTATCCCTGCCTTTGTTGTGGCTATAAAACTTTAGACGAGAAACCATCTGGGACGGACATCATATGTAAAGTTTGTTTTTGGCAAGATGATTATGTTCAAACAAAAGATGTTGACTATCGGGGTGGTGCAAACGAATTATCATTAAGAGATAGTCAAAAGAATTTTTTGTGCTTCGGAGCAATCGAAGAAAGTTTTATAAAGAATGTAAGAAAACCAACTATTGAAGAAACAAGAGATATAAATTGGAAACCATTAGCTTAGAAATAATTATCCCTTGTTCAACTAACGCACTCCATTACTTCAATAAGGGGTATAAAATTTTTTCCTTATTGAGCTAACTGCTCTATAGTTGAAGAAGGAACTAAACATTAATCGAAAAACTAAAAATTTAAAGACAGACAGGAGTTAGTTACGATGATAAAAGGTGTCGGAGGAATATTTTGGAGAACTAAGGATCTTGATGTTATAAAAAAATGGTACAGTGAAGTGTTGAAGATGGATCTAGAAAATTGGAATGGAACTGTGATTAAACCGGAATTAGGAAATGAGACCATCTTTTCTTTCTTTACCGAGAATGACAGTTATTTTCCTACAGAACAACAAGTGATGTTAAATTTCCAAGTACATGATCTAAACTACACTATTAAGCATCTTGAACATATTGGTGTACCTCTTGAAAAGAAAGAAGAGATTAGTGAATTTGGAAAGTTTATTTGGATTAAAGATCCTGAAGGGCGACTGATCGAGCTTTGGGAGAAATAGCGGGTTGTAATCATTCGCTATTAAGCTAACCTGCTTTAGTTCAAGAAGGATAGTAAAATATTACATCAAAAAAACGCTCATATTCGTGAGCGTTTTTATTGTCGTTTATATTGCGAATTTGCTGTTGAAAAATATACTGGTTAGTATGAAATTTACTTTGTTATTGGCATTTTTCTCCCCACCAACCGAACCCGTTATACTTCCGGTACTTTCAATTGTTAAATAATTTAGCAAGCGGTAACAGAGAAAAAATTGGTAGTATCTTTTGATAAAGAAGCGCTGAGAAGGATGAATTGACGCTCACATTATCCATATATATCCACTGATTAAGCGTCGAAGAATTTAATAGGTGCTGATGGACTAGTTTTAGGTTCTTTATACCGTCTGTCCTCTTTTCATCCACCTGGAGCTTGATCCTGATTGTTTTTTACTATTACCATCCAGAGAGTATACATGAATCAATGTGTAGATGATTAGAGTATATGGAACTTGAAAAAAATAGATAGCTTATATTTATAATCAAGTGAAGAGCGGACGAAATTGCATCTTCGTCCGCTTTTAATAAAGTAGAATAGGATTTTGTCTCTCATTAACCCGAACCAAATGCAACTTGTCTCTAGACATCCCAAGAGCGAGACAGACAAACACGATCCACAAAAGTTCCCCTGAAAATAGTGTAGCCGAGGTGCACTTCAATGGAGATTGTACTATTCTTTTTTTAGAACAAATAAGACGCAATCTATATCTATTAACTTTATTACTAAACAAAAACAGCGGGTTATATTTCTTGAAAAGCATTATATTATTGATAGACTGTTGTAACTTCTAGTTGTTTTTGGTAAAATTAAAGTTGTTGTGAATGTTCTTATCAGGAGGTGGAATAAATGCATGAGTTTTTATTAACTTTATTAGTCATCGTATCGCTTGCATTAATCGTTGTTGTATTGTTACAATCGGGGAAAAGTGCTGGTCTTTCGGGAGCCATCTCTGGTGGAGCTGAACAACTTTTTGGAAAACAAAAAGCTCGAGGTATGGACCTTGTATTACATAGAGTGACGATTGTACTTGCAGTGTTATTTTTCATTCTAACTATTGCTGTAACCAAACTTTAAAACAGATTCGTACCGCCTGACCGACTTCTGATTGGTTAGGCGTTTTCTTTTAATTAGTACATAATTTATTTCTAGCTTTTAGATTGGAGGGATTTATCCATGCGAATTTCAACGCCAAAACCTTTTTTCTTTGAAGCAGGGAAACGTGCAGTATTACTTCTCCATGGATTTACGGGCAATTCGTCTGATGTTCGAATGCTTGGACGCTTTTTAGAGAAAAATGGATACACATCATTAGCGCCGCATTATAAGGGACATGGTGTGCCACCTGAGGAACTATTAGAAACTGGTCCAAAAGATTGGTGGAAAGATGTCATGATGGCTTATGATCGTTTAAAGGCTGCAGGCTATGAAGAAATTGCGGTTGCCGGTCTTTCTCTTGGTGGCGTATTTTCATTGAAATTAGGGTATACAGTTCCTGTGAAAGGAATTGTTACCATGTGTTCTCCAATGAGCATGAAGACAACAGATATTATGTTTGAAGGTGTATTAAAATATGCAAAAGAATATAAGAAGTATGAAGGAAAAACAGAAGAGCAAATCGAAGAAGAAGTAGAAGCAATTCGTCAAACGCCGATGGAGACATTGTCAGAGCTAAGAGAGTTTGTTTACAATGTGAAAGATCATGTTGATCATATTTACGCACCACTCCTTGTTACACAAGGTAAGAAGGATGTAGTCATTGATACAAATTCCGCAAATATCATTTATGATGAAGCGGAATCCATCGATAAAAAAATCAAATGGTATGAAAATTCAGGTCATGTCATTACACTGGGCTCGGAAAAAGAGCAATTACATGAAGATATATTAAACTTTTTAGAGTCACTTGATTGGAATGTGTAAAACAACCTAAAAGTGCACACGCTGAAAAAGGAGGGATGTAACATGGAAAATATGAAAGAAACGCTACTCGAATTAATGCGCTCTGAAGAATATAAACCGTTAATGATAAAAGAAATTGAGAATCATTTTGGGCTTACACATTCGGAGGAATTTAAAGAGTTAGTGAAAACACTTGTTCAAATGGAAGAAAAAGGGCTAGTTGTCCGTTCCAGATCAAACCGATATGGTATACCATCGCGTATGAACTTGATTGTTGGAAAGTTTATAGGACATGCAAAAGGCTTTGGATTTGTTGCACCAGAAGAGGAAGGGATGGATGATATTTTTATTCCACCAACTGAAGTAAATGGAGCAGTAAATGGAGACAAAGTGCTTGTTCGTGTTTCACTTGAATCTAGCGGTGACCGAAGAGAAGGTTCCATTATTAAAATTACACAAAGAGGAATCACTCAAGTTGTTGGAACTTTCCAAGACAATAAAGGATTCGGTTTTGTTCTTCCAGATGACAAGAAAGTTCCAATGGATGTTTTTATTGCAAAAGGCGACACACTTGGAGCGATTGAAGGGCATAAAGTAGTTGTAGAAATTACGGATTGGCCAAATGAAAGGAAATCTGCAACAGGAATTGTTAAACAAATTCTTGGCCATAAAAATGATCCAGGTGTCGATATATTATCGATAATTTATAAACATGGTATTACGATTGATTTTCCAAAGGAAGTAATCGATCAAGCGGAATCAGTACCAGATGCAATTGACGAAAAAGACTTGGATAATCGTAGAGATTTACGTGAAGAAGTAATTGTAACGATTGATGGTGCCGATGCAAAAGATTTAGATGATGCGGTTACGGTGACTAAATTACCGGATGGTACATTTAAGCTTGGTGTACATATTGCCGACGTAAGTCATTATGTAACGGAAGGATCGCCACTTGACCGTGAAGCATATGACCGTGGAACAAGTGTATATTTAGCAGACCGTGTTATTCCTATGATTCCACATCGTTTATCCAATGGGATTTGTTCGTTAAATCCACATGTTGATCGCTTAACATTATCATGTGAAATGATTATTGATGGTTCCGGTATGGTGACATCGCATGAGATTTTCCAAAGTGTTATTCGAACAACAGAAAGAATGACTTATACTGATGTGTACAAAATTTTAGAAGAAAAAGATGCTGCATTAATGGAACGATATGAACCGCTTGTGCCAATGTTTGAAACAATGGCTGAGTTAGCAGCTGTATTAAGAGAAAAGCGAAAAAATCGTGGAGCAATCGATTTTGATTTTCCAGAAGCAAAAATTATTGTGGATGAAGATGGTTGGCCAACGGATGTTGCGATACGAGAGCGTACGGTTGCAGAACGTCTAATTGAAGAGTTTATGTTAGCTGCCAATGAAACAGTAGCGGAACATTTCAAATGGATGGATGTCCCATTTATTTACCGAATCCATGAAGATCCTAAACCGGAAAAACTGCAACGCTTTTTCGGGTTTTTAACAAACTTTGGGCTTGTTGTAAAAGGGACAGGAAATGATATTCACCCGAAAGCATTACAAGAAATTATTGAGTCCATTGAAGGTATGCCAGAAGAACCGGTAATTTCTACAATGCTTTTAAGATCATTACAACAAGCGAAATATTATGCTGATTGCTTAGGACATTTTGGTTTATCAACAGAATATTATACGCATTTTACTTCACCAATTCGACGTTATCCCGATTTAATCGTTCATCGATTAATTCGTACGTATTTAGTAAATGGAGATGTATCACAAACAACGATTAATCATTGGGGTGCGATTATCGATGATATTGCAGAACATACGTCTAAACGTGAAAGACGTGCAGTAGATGCGGAACGTGATACAGATTCGCTGAAAAAAGCACAATATATGGCGGATAAAATCGGCGAAGAGTTTGAAGGTATTATTAGCTCTATTACAAACTTTGGTATGTTCATCGAGCTTCCGAATACAATAGAAGGTCTTGTGCACGTAACGAATATGACCGATGATTATTACCGTTTCGATGATCGTCAAATGACGATGATTGGTGAGCGTTCAGGGAAGCAATTCCGAATCGGCGATGAAGTAACGATTCGAGTAGCAGATGTGAAAGTAGAAGAATCTGCAGTTGACTTTGAAATCGTCGGCATGAAAAAAGCATTCCACCGTACTAGAAAAGAAGCACCAAAAGTAATTCACGCGCAGAAAAAAGATAGAACACCTGCTCAAAAAGGAACTTCTCAACCAGGTCCGAAAACAGGAGTCAAACAGAAAAAGAAATTTTACGAAGCGGTTGCAAAAAAATCACAAAGACGTAAACGACCAAAGAAAAAATAAAGGAGCGATTAAGTCGCTCCTCTCCAGCTTTTGAGAGGTGAATGAGATGGCAAAAAAGCCTGATGATAAAGTGCTTGCACAAAACAAAAAAGCAAACCATGACTACTTTATCGAAGAGACGATTGAAGCAGGTATTGTACTACAAGGTACGGAAATCAAATCGATTCGAAATGCTAAGGTACAATTAAAAGATGCCTTCATCCGAATTCGAAACAACGAAGCATGGATTTCTAATATGCATATTAGTCCATACGAACAAGGAAATCGTTTCAATCATGACCCTTTACGATCACGCAAACTACTTTTGCATAAAAAGCAGATTAGTACATTAATCGGAGAAACAAAACGAGATGGCTACACCATCGTTCCGCTTAAAATGTATTTAAAAAATGGCTTTGCAAAAGTATTAATCGGAGTCGGAAAAGGGAAGAAAGATTACGACAAACGAGACGTCTTAAAGAAAAAAGAAGCAAAACGTGATATGGATAGAGCATTCAAAGAGCGCAATCAATAACGTTTCACTTGAATTTTGACCAAATTTGATGTATAGTAAGTATGTAACAAAGCTTATATTCCATAAACGGGGACGTTATGGATTCGACAGGGATAGTCTGAGCTTGAGTTGCGCGTCGGAGGCTCGGCTCCGTAAAAACGGAACTTATAACAACAGGCAAAACAAACAACAACTTAGCATTCGCAGCGTAAGCTCGGATCTGCTTTATCTATCCATCGCCCATGTGGCTAGGTAAAGCTCAACTTTAGTGGGATACGGTTGGCAGTGCCACTTGAGCTGTCAGCAAGAGATTTCCAAGTTAGCGTACATGACGCCCGCTTGTCGGCATAGTGCTACGCGAATCCTAAATAGGCAAGATACACGCGTAGAAGCTTAAGTGTTAGAGTTTCTGGACGCGGGTTCAAATCCCGCCGTCTCCATATTACGAAATCATATGATTTCATACAGTGTCAAAACCCTTGGTATTCAAGGGTTTTTTCTTTTTGTCTATATCATATAGTTTCATTGAGTATCAACCGGACGTAGTCAAAAGCGTAGTCAAAAACTTTACATGTTTAAATAGCTGGAGAACTTTAAAACTGCTTCTTCCTTTGCTTTGTGTAACTTTTGTGTAGCTATTGCACTTATTATGTGTTTTGAATTAGGTAATTTTTAATAACCATAATGTTATCTTTTTCATGTTTGTGATGCATCTTGCTTAATAAGTTATTCGAGTTGGAGCATACTATATACAATAACATAAAATATTACTATTTCAGTGTAAAGCTACTTATGAATTTTAGAAATTGTTTCTTGGTCGATGACTTTTCCAACTCTCGCTAAATTATCATGGTTAATTATGATATGTTATAATAAATATACTATCTAATATTAAGGGGTGTATGACATGAATACAAACTCACGCCTAGAACGTCAAGAACAAATTCAATTTGCGGTTGGAATGGCTGCCCTTGATGGTGGAAAACCGACAGCATTTACACAAAATTTGTTACATCAATATGAAAATGGTCAAGTAACTTCAAGTCAGTTAAAACAAGCTATTATTCAAAAATACGTGAAGGCATCAAAATAACTTATGGATCCATATGTATATCCGAATACAAAAATTTTAATCAATAAATTAAACATACAAGATGAACAAGAGTTAATTAATATTGAAGCACAATTATTAATTGCTAGTATTTTAGATATCCATACCATTTCAGATACTTTAGATTTCAATGATTATAGGTCTTTAAAAACGATTCATCATTTCCTATTCGAAGACTTGTATAGTTGGGCTGGTGAGTTTCGAACAGTGAATATTTACAAAAGTGAACGTGTTTTAAATGGTTTATCAGTTACATATAGTGATTATTCACGTATCGACACTGATTTACTAGCCATTTTTAATTGGGCGATATTAATTGACTGGACACAAGAAAATCCTCAGTTACCTTCGAATTTTGCTAAGTTCATGACAGATATTTGGCGAGTCCATCCTTATCGAGAAGGTAATACACGAGCCGTTTCTATTTTTATGAAGCTGTTTGCAGATAAAAAAGACTTAACATTTAATGCTGAGCTCCTTTCACAAAATGTTGGTTATTTACGTAATGCTTTGGTGATGGCTGCGATTGATGAAGCACCCGAGAATAGTTATTTACACCGAATCATAACTGATGCCTTAAGTTTAGTTAATCCAATTGAAGCAGAACTATCTGAAGAGAAGCAACAGAGTTATCAAATAATTAGACAATACGATATAACCAATTATGAAGAAAAACCATTTGATACAATTAAAGATAAATAATTTCAAGCCTATTTCATGCTATTTATGAAGTAGGCTTTTATTTAAGTAGTTACTTTGGATTTGGAACATTCACGTTAGTTCAAAAAAACGTGAATATTATGATTTTCATGTTAGTTTCTTAAAAGGTTCCCTATGTTAGACGCAACTTTAAAACAATTCTGAATAGTGTCTAAGTTGTGTGTGGCACAGGGAACGAATAAAGGGATCCTACGCTAATTAACTCGTAGGATCCCTTTAAAATTAAAAGAGAACTAGACGCATCTAGTTCCCTTAAGTGCAAGCCGAAGCAGTGCACCGCAATTAGTTAAGTACATTGTAACATGCAGCTATGCAGTTATCTATATCTACAAGTGAATTCAGGTTAAAAGTGCCTGTATTTCCAAAGACATTCCGTTACCTACAGTAGCGTATTGTTGTAGTTTATACTTAGGAAAGAACAAGCCTACTCAACTATTGCTACCTAATTCTGTTACAATTCTGCAATTCTTATCGGAGAAATGAAAAAGTCCATTGCGATAGACGTAACTTCAGGATAATTCTGAATAGTGTCTAAGTCTTCTATGACACTGGGAACATAGATATTCTTTGGCCGTTGCAGTAACATAAGCATAAATATCTAGTGTAGTCTTAACACCAGAATGACCTAAATATATTTGAACGATTTTTACTTTTATTAATAGATTCTAATAAAAGAGGAAAATGTGCACGTGTAAAACTAAGTGTATTAATCGAATACGAAATGGAAGGTTCTGTTTTTTATGTATTACATGCAACAAGGCGAGCATAATTCAACGAAAGAATATATTTGAGATAATTTTACAATAAATTAGAGATATGGTAAATAGACTTTGTTATACTAAATCCAATAGGGGGTGCATGATGAGAGATAAACTAATGGAATTTAAGAAATCATACATTACATTATCAGAACTCGAGCGATTATTAAGTGATCATCAAACATATGAATTGTTTGCTAAGGCTGTACTAGAACTTGTTGAGGCGCAATTGTTACAGCCGGTTAAAAGTGCTGGGCAAACGCCGCAGATACCTAGGCTTCATTATAAATATAAAGTATTAAAGCATTCAGTGAAAAAATCGCTTAGGGAAGTGATTGAGCCTTTGCAGCTGACGTTGGATCCGAGTATTTCTTTAGATAAATATTATCGGTTAACACCACAGCAACTAGAGCAGGATTTGCCATATATTCAAAAAATCAATCAGTTTATCCTTACATATAATTTCCCGACCCTCCCTGCACCTGCGCCAGAACGTAGTCAGCAAGTAGTTGGGGATGAAAAGTGGCTTCAATATAAAGGAGGAAGACGCGTACTTGAGCGTCTTGGGTTATGGATGAAGATGCAAATTGTTGATGTTAAGGAGCCTCTTCGTTTCGCCGTAAACCCCCAGCAGTTACATCACTCAACACAATTTCATTTAATCGTCGAAAATAAAACGACATATGAAGGACTTCTACCAGCACTTAAGAAAACACGCTTTTCAACGTTGATTTATGGGGCTGGTTTTGAAATTGTAGGTAGCTTAAATTTATTCGACAAGCAGTTACCGTTACCGAATGTACGTCACCTGTTTTATTATTTTGGAGATCTCGATTTTGCGGGCATTTCTATTTGGTATTTAGTCAGTAAACAGCAGTCTGTTGCAGTTGCATTGCCATTTTATGAAGCAGCTTTACAGGATGAAGGAAAGCCTATTTTGAAAAAGCAGCTGCGTGATGATGAGGCAATAGAGGCGTTTATGGAAAACTTGCCACCACATATAGTAGAAAAATGTCATTCACTATTAGAAAAGAATAATTATATTTCACAGGAAGTGTTAGGAGCAGCAAAACTTCAGCAGATTTGGCAGCAAATGAGTGATGATTTGGAGGAATGATAATGGAGTGGGATATTAATATTACTACAGATTTACAAGAACGAATGCGACGTATATATTTGTTCGAGCCGTTGCATGAACTAGCAAGCAAGCGTCAGGTAGATGACGATGGAGTTGAGATTGATATGCGGATGCTAGGTTTGTTTACGTTACTGTATTTTTTTGAAATGAAGTTAATGCGCGAATCTAAAATTGGAATGGAAGAGGCGGCGCATTATATACGACCATTGCTTAAAAATCGTTATAATATTGCGGACGAGCGTGTAAAAGCACTTTTACTGATTGTAAAAGAGACTTTTCGGCCAGCAAAAGGCGTTTATAAAACATACACATTTTTTAATTGGGCAACGAATGATGTAGAAGAAATTCCTTTTTCATTTTTGAAAACAGATTTTTTTGATGCGAAAGAAAATCGTCAATATTATCAGCTCGCTGATGACGGGCTTGAATTGATTTTTGCAACGAAAGAATATTTCCAGGAATTTCAGTTGTCGATTCATCAGCTGATGCTGAGAAAGCTTCTAGAAAAGGGAGAGCTGCAAGGAGCTTTACGCCAAATAAATGAAATGCGTATGGACGTGGAGCAGCTACATGAGCGAATGGAAAAGCTTTCCCATGAAATTAGGCGCAATATTATTAATAGCGAAACGCAAAAACGGTACATGGATGTGCTGCAGGATCGTAATATGAGGCTGCAGCGGGAAAATACCGAATTTGAGGAGCTGCACCAGTTTATAGTTGAGTCTCGTAAAGCAGCAGAGTCGACTGTAAATGAAGAAGATATGAAGGCTTTTCGTATGCTGTTAAAAATCGATGAAGCATTAATCGCTGTGCATGAGCAGCATAAAGACTTGCTGACGCATAGTTTGCGATTGAAGGAAGAGGCGTTAGATGCGGCACAGCAATCGCTTTATAATATTGGGCTAGAGCAGTTTAATTTTGATAAAGAGATAGTTTCAGAGATTGTCAGTACTCCGTTACCTCTAGAGTCTATGAAAGGTATTTTAGCTCCATTTTTAAATGTGGAGCATAAGAAAAGTTGGTCGTTACTAAGCATTTTTAGTGTACAGTCGTGGTCAGATGAAGAGCAAAATGCAGAGTCAGCACACTATGAGGAAGTTGTCGCAGAGGAAAAACGCGAGCTATATGCGAAGCAAATACGACAGTTGTATAAATCCTATATGAAGGAAATGTTGACCTTCGCGGAAAACCGCCTAAGCTGGACTCTTGCTGAATGGGTGGAGCACCTTCAAACACATAGGACGTTATCTTTAGATGAGCGCTATTTATATGATTTTTTACTATTATGTCATCAGCGCTCCCCCCTTTCAAAAGGTGCAGAAACAGAGGACGAGCTGTCGATGCATTTATTGGCGGACGCGACAATGCTACTCGAAAACCGTCAGTTAGTTATTGAGGAACACCATGATACCTTACAAGTTACACCTCGCTTTACGATTCAAAATTTACTATTTATGTGGCAGGAGGAATAGTTATGCTGTATGAACAAGACAAGATATTGCGTGCCTTCGATATGTATAGCGAACTTGCGTTAGAGGGGCGAGTTAGCGGTGAATTAGCGCGTTTATTTAAAATTGATACGGATTTACGTTCACTTGTCGAAACGTTTTGCAAAAAAGTCGATGCTATTTGTCTAGAAGTAGGAAATGAAGTGCTGCTTGTACCAACGACGAAACTGTCTCCCTTTCATGTGACGAATGAAACACTAAAACGTGAATATTTTAAATCAAAAGGTCGTAACGATGATTTATATTTAATGTATTTTGCAACCATCTGTGTCATTGGGGAATTTTATAATTCATTTCATTCCGTAGCACCTACGAAACCGTTTATTACTTATGAGGAATGGATTCATGCTATCAATCAACGAATGGCAACACTTCGTGCATATGATGAGGAAGTGCTCAAGGCAAAAGAGAAGGAATATTCGTATCGTTGGCATATGCTCATTGAAAAATGGGACGGACTGGATGATGTGAAAGAAACAGCAAAGCGTCAAAGTGCCAATACAATGAGCCGGGTCAGCTTCTTACATACAACTTGTCGCTTTTTACGTGATGAAGATCTTTTAGTAGAGACCGGTATGGGTGAATTTGAACTAACCGAAAAGGCACAAGTCATTATTGGAAATTATTTTATGGATACAGAATATAATCGAGGTATTATTGACTTTTTATATGGTTTAAAGGGGGATGTGTATGCCGACAATTAGTAAAATTCGCTTTGCTAATGTGATTTATGAGCAAGGAATAAAACGTTATCATGATGAGGTATTTCAATTTGATACACAGAATGGAGCAATCTTATTAGAAAATGGTGGAGGGAAAACGGTTTTTATTCAAGCGGCGATGCAAGCCATTATTCCGCATGCGACGGTGTCAAATCGTCAAATGAAGGAAACGTTCTATTTAGAAGAAGGTCCCGCACATATTGCGATTGAATGGATGTTAAATGAACGCCCACGTCAATACTTAGTGACAGCAGTGACACTATATATAAAAAATAATAAGGTAGAATCATTGCGGTATGTATATGAATATAGCGACCGTGATAAGCATGCCATTGATGCGATCCCATTTACAAAGCGTGACGCAGGTGTAAAGTATCCAGCGAGTAAAGATGAGATGAATAACTATTTTCAACAGATGGTTCAGCAAACTCCGATGCGTGCGAAATTATTTCCACAGTCTATAACAGCCTTCACGGATTACTTAGAGACACACTATTTTATTATCCGTGAAGAATGGGAAAATATGATTGTCATGAATAGTGCAGAAGGTGGCATAGAAAAAGTATTTGAGCAATGTAGAGGCACACAGGAGCTGTTTGACCGTTTGCTCATTCCATCCGTTGAAAAGGCAGATAAGTATTTTAATCCGCTTAGTATTACCGATCAATTTGAAAAACAACGAAGTAATTTAAAAAAATACAAAGAATTTAATGAAAAAAAACTTAAGCGGCTAATATATCGCAATGCCCTAAATTTATGGTAAAATATAAATAATAAATTCATAAATGATGGTGAGAAAATGCGAACAAAAAATCGTTTAGTTGCTACTGAAACAAAATACTATAGACCTGAGTTTTCAAACTGTCCAACTTGTCAATCTAAGTTAGATTATTGTCATACAGTCTCTAAAAAGACCATTTCTACTCTGGATGGGGTAAAAACCATTATTAACATGGGGTATCGCTGTACGAACCCAACATGTGAAAATGCGTCGACTGTATTTCGTTCTGCACAAGCAGAACACTTAAGTATAAAACACATCACATACGGGATTGATGTCTTGGCTTTTGTTGGAGAATTACGTTTTAAAGAGCACAAAACTCGAATAGAAATAATGAACATTTTAAATCAAAGTGGGGTTGTCGTTTCAGAGCGTCATGTCCAGAAATTATATGAAAGATACACGGTTTTACTGCGCGCCAGCGTGGTGGAAAACAGTAAAAATATGCTTAATGAAATGGTGGATAAGCATGGTGGGATCATTCTTTCTATGGATGGGGTACAGCCTGAAAAGGGGAATGAAACACTTTACGTGATTAGAGAAGTTCTTAGTGGGACGATTCTAGCGGCCAAGAATGTGAAAAGTAGTTCCACGGAAGAACTAATGGAATTTATCAAGCCTGTCTTAGATTTGGGATTTCCAATTCTAGGTTTTGTCAGTGATGGTCAGAAATCAATTCGACTTGCGTTTGAAACTTTGTCTCCAGAAACACCTTATCAGTACTGTCAATTTCACTATTTAAAAGACATCGCAAAACCAGCTGTGGATAAAGATCGTAAGTTAAAAACAAACATCAAAAAGAAACTGCGCGGAATACGCGAAATTGAAAAAAAGGCTTTAGAAGAAGATCATCTAGAATCAGAAACAACTCTAGCATATACTGCGGCAATCCGTTCTGTTTTATTAGAAGATGGATGTCCGCCTCTTGATTTACCAGGAATGAAGATTTTTGAACAGACAAAACTGATTCAAAAATCGATCGAAAATTGCCTGGAAAAAAAGGGCTCCTCTAATACTTAAAAGGTTGTTCAGAATAGTCAGTAATGTTGATTCCTTTCAAAAAGAATACCAACAAGTTGTTAGACTAAATACGCGTATTAGACGCATCGCTACTATATTAGAGCCTTCCAAACGTAAAACAAGCGATTCTGTTAGAAATAGATTAGCTTCTTACCTAAAGGAGATAGAACGAAAGTTAACAAAAGAAGAAGATGAAGAGTTTGTAGATAACTTGAAACGGTATAGCAAAGGATTTTGGAAAGGATTATTTGCGTGTTATGACTATCCGATTTTACCTAGAACAAACAATGATCATGAGTTGTTTTTCCGTAGAATTAAGCGTAGACATCGAAGAATTACTGGTTTGCGTTCTTGGAATCGCTACATTATGAGACACGGGGAGTATATTGTATTTGCCGAAGATGCAATAGATGACCCAAACATTATCCAACGCCTCTCATCGGGAAGTCATGATAAGTATTGTGAAGAAAATGAAAGTTGGAATGAAAGAAAAAGTGAACATGTGAAGAGATATCGATATAAAAGAGATCCATCCTCGTATCTTAAAAATATAGAAGAAAAATGGCTAAACCAATAATTGTGTTAGTTTAGCCGTTTAAGAAAAAAAATTGAATATAAAGCGATGCAAGTACAGCTAGATAGTTATGTGGACAGCTTCCACATCTATAACGAGACGATTACGAACTATGAGGATGAACGACAGCAAACTGCTGCCTATTATCAATATTTACAACAACAAAAAGAAAATGCACAAAACGAAATGCAAGGCATCGAGGAACGGCTTTTTGAGCTTAGTGAAATCGAAAAGCAGCTAACAAAACGTAAAGCTGCTGTGACAATTTATGAAGAACAGGAAAAGCAGCAGCATTTCCAGTCGGAGTTGAATCATTTTCAAGAATTAGTAGATGAAATATCTAGTAAACTGCAGATCGCGTTACATGAAAAGCATAGTTTAGAATACGCGATCGAATACGCAAAAATGAAACAAGCGGAAGAAACAATCGAGCAAGCACGCTATCAGCTGCAACAGGAAAATGAAAAGCAGGATATTGCTGATATACAAAATGAACTGGAGCTAGTGAAGGGACAGTGGCTATTTTTAATATTGAGTCAAAAAGAGGAGCTAGACAAAGGATTACAGGAAAAAAATCGTCATATTGGACGTATTGAGGTAGAAACAAAGCAGATAGAACAGGAGCTACTAGCCACTCGTAAAAAAGAGCAAGAGGCGGGAAAACGTCAAACGAAAAATGAGACGAAAATTGAAGAACTAACAAAGCAACTAGAAAAGCTGAAGCTCGAGTTAGTTGCCAACGAAAACGAGCAAGTGGAAGTGCTCATTAAGGAATGGGAAAGTCGATCAATGCATTTGGAAACAACAATTCGTAGTCGCGAGGAACTGATAAAAACCTTACAGCAGCAATTCCTAAAGCAAAATGTTCATGAAAAGCAGTTGCGAGACGAAAAAGAAGAGCTTCATGTGCAAAGCCAAATTCAAGAGGGTAAAGTAAAAGATCAGCAAGCGCAAGAAGCACAAATCAAAGAAATTTTACGTACTATTTTGCATCAAATTAGTCCAGCTATGTCTGTGTATGACCGTGCAAGCAGTTATATGAATCAATTACAAGATAAGCAAATACAGTTAAAAAAAGATCGTTCGGAGAAATTTGTACAAGAGCGTAGAGCAAGACGTTATTTAGATGATTATGCGGCGCAACAACAATTTTTTGCAGAGCCTTATTTGGCGGATCAAATGCAGCATTGGTCGCAGTTTTCATTATTGCAAACAGGAGTCGAGTACTTGCAGGCACTTGGAAAAGAGCAAGAAGCGGAGACGAGTGCATATCCATTTTGGGCGATTACACTTATTACTACAGCCGATGAAAAGCAGGCATTAATCGATAAAGTACATGTAGTGGCAGATCGGTTAACAACACCGATTATCATATTAGCACGCGAAGAAGCGAGACAGCTCGTCCAAGGTGAGCCGTTTGATGAATCATGGATTGCGCCACTGTTTTGGCGTGCGCATACGAACAAAGAAAGTTTTAGTCAATGGAAAAATACTTCCCTTGAAGAAGCGAAACGAATCGAGAACGAACGAGAAGAAATTGAGTCGAAACTTGCGGTAGTGGAGCAAGTAGAACTTCATTTGCAGGCGTTTCTTCAAAAATATCCTTACGAAGTATATAAGCAATTAACCGAGGAGTACGCGAGCGTAACTAAAGCCTATAACAAAGCTATTTATGATCATAATGCGTTAGTGCAAAAAATGGAAGATACACAAAAAAGAATAGAGCAAACATATGCCTTACAACTTCGTGATAAGGATGAACTAAATCACCTGTATCAGATTCAAATTCCAAAAGCACATAACTATATAGAAATTGGAAGAAAACTAAAACCGTTAGAAACGCAACTTTCGCTCGATCGTGAAGAAGTGAATCGATTGTATAAAAAAGTGGAACAACTCGAAATTAGTGCCCAATACTTAAAGCAACAATGGCTCAATGTGAAGGGGGAAGAGCAGAATTTACAATTCGAATTAAATAACAAAGTTTTACAGCATGTAATTTATATAGAAAAGGACAGGCTCACTGCAAAAGTGACTACAAAGTCCGAGCATGCATTAAAGTTGGAGCACAATCATTTAGAAGATGCTCTAAAACAAATTTCAGCAACCATCCAACAGCTAAATGAGCGTATCGAAACGAATGAGCGTATACGTGGTGAGTACAAACGTGCTCTTGATAGAAAGCTAGAGGAGAATCCACAACTCGATGTAAATACGATTCTTCCATTTAATGCGGAGGAAAAAGTAACGCAATTACAGGCGGAAACAAAGCGTTTGAAATCTGAACTGAGTGAACCGCAACAGCAAGTAAATGAGAAGCAAAATATGTTGCAACAATTAGAAGCGACGATAAAACTCTTAGTTACGCAGTACGGTGAAGATTTGCCAATAAGAACACTCCCTAATGATGAGCTACAACATTTATTGCAATTAGATATCGAAAGTTATGAGAAGCAGTTAACTTTTACAAAAACAGAGCATAAGCGTAAAAGTAAGCAGGCGAAAAGCTTGCAACAAGAGGAAGAGGACTTACGTGACCAATATTTTATGCATCAGCTCAATAAAATAATCAAACCCCTACATGATTTATCAAGTGAACAGGAGACGGCCTTTGCCTATGACTACAAAAAAGAATTGGAGCAGCTATTTGCCGGTCTTGCAGTGCTGAAAAAAGCAGTAGAAAACCAGCAACAGAAAATTAATCGCGATAAGCAAAAGTTCCGCGATTTTTGCGCAAAGCTACAAGATAAAAAATTAAGCAAAGTAACAATTGATGGTATTGAAAATCGTCATACGTATGCAGAAATTACGGCACATCAGCAACTCATTCATCAAACGATTCAGCAAGCAATTCATATTGCGGATACGTCTATTCAGGAATTCGATAAGGATCAACAACAAATTATTCAATATGCAGTGCAGCAGCTAGTACGCGTACGCCATAATTTATTGGAAATACCAAAGAAAACACGTATTCGGACAGAAGACGAAACAAAATATATTTATCAATTTACGATTCCAGAATGGGAAGAGCATGAAGCAAAAGAGGCGATTCGCCAATATATTGACTGGATTTTAACGACGCTGGAGCAGGATAAGTATCGAGATGAATTTGGCAATGAAGATGTCGCTACAATCCGAAAATTTTTAGAAAAGCATTTGCAAACAGTGCCACTATTACGTCAAGTGCTTGGCAATAAAAAAATGCAAGTGAAATGTCGTAAAGTAGAAAGTGAACGTCAAATTTCTTCTAACTTTTATAGCTGGGAGCAATCGAATAAATGGTCGGGCGGCGAAAGCTGGAGTAAAAACATGGCTCTATATTTAGGGATTTTAAAATACATCGCTGAAAAAGCAGGTGGACCATCAAATACGAAGCGTGACCGTACATTAATTCTAGACAATCCATTCGGTAAAGCATCCAGTGATCACGTATTAAGCCCAGTATTTTACATTGCAGAGCAGCTAGGCTTCCAAATGATTGCTTTAACTGCCCATGCTGAAGGGAAGTATATTGCTGATTATTTCCCAGTGGTATATAGCTGTCGCTTGCGTTTCGCCAAAAATGATTCTCACCAAATCATCCAAAAGGAGCAACACATCAACAAAGCATTCTTTGCCGATCAACAACCAGAAGCACTACATTATGTTGGAGAGAAAAAACAACTTTCATTGTTTGAGGAATAGGGGGAGCATAGCTGTGTTAGAAACATTCATGTTAATTCAAACAAACGTAATGTTATGATTTTCATGTTTGTTTCTAACACAGCGTTTAATGTGAAATAAGTCAAGCGCTTAATAAGTTCCCTGTAGTCTAGCCCCTATTTTATGGACAGTGTAGAATTGTGCATTAGCTAGCTGAATGATTTAACTTTAAATAAGCAGTTGGACTTAAATAACCCAGTCTTTTTTGACCACGGTTTTGGTTAAAATATGCAATGTATAAGAGTAAATCTTTCTTTACCTGTTTGGCATTATCTGTCGCATACAAGTGCGGGAATTCTGTCTTTAATTGCGAAAAAAAGCTCTCAATTACAGCGTTATCCCAGCAGTTTGCCTTCCGAGACATACTTGGTGAAAAGTGAAGTTTCTTGGCAAGATTTTTATACTTAAAAGACTTATAGACACTTCCTTGATCAGAGTGAATGATGACGTTTGTTAAGTCGGGCAACTTTCTAGTTTTCATTGCTTGTTTAACAGTAGTTTCTACCAGGTTTGCAGTTGGACTATCGCTCATTTCAAATGCAATAATTTCTCGATTACAAAGATCCATGATTGCAGAAACGTAAAATTTTTCTTCTTCCACTGTAATCTCAGATAGATCGGTAACCCATTTACGATTGGGCAGCGAAGCATCAAAATCTCTATTAAGAAGGTTTGGATATACCCAGTCAGATTGTGCATCTTTCTTAGATTGGAGGTACTTCTTAACTCGAATTTTAGATTTAATATTCATCTCATTCATTAATCGCTGTACACGCTTGTGATTAATTACATGATCGTGGTTAGCTTTCAGTTCACCAGCAATTCTTTTCACGCCAATGGTGCCACCAGTAAAATCATATAAGCTTTGGATGACCGTAATATCGATTTGATCCCGCTCAGAAAGAGACTTTTGAGGTTGTGCCATATAGTTGTAATATCCACTGGTTGATACTTTTAATGTTTTACAAAGTGTAGTTACTGGATAATCCTTTCTCAAGGCCGTAATGGCTTCGAAGCACTTCTTTTTTCGTTCTCCTTGAGAAAGGCCTGGAACTTTTTTAAGATTTCATTTTGTATCAATTGCTCATTGTACTTCTTTTCTATATCTCTTAATCTATTTAGTTCTGCAGTGTGTTCAATCAAATCTGATTTCTCATAGTGTGAGAGAAGTGCATCTTCACCATGTTCTCTGTAAAGTTTCAGCCACCCTGTCAATGAATTAATATGAATTTCCAGTTCGTCCGCGACATCTTGCCTGTTACGTTTATTCAGACGTACTTCATTTACTGCAAATAACTTTTGTTCATATGTGAGTTGACGTTTTTTTGTTTTCTTACGAATGTTCATGATCATGCCCCTCTCAGATGGTTGTATTTACACAATTATAACACTCTATGTGTCCATTATAAGGGGGTCGACCACTGTGTTAGACACAACTTAAAAACAATTCCGAATAGTGCCTGAATTGTGTGTGACACAGTGGACATGACTTTAAATATAAGTTAAATTAACATCCTGCGAATATTCGTAGGATGTTAATTTGTTTTTTTTAGTGTATTAATGATATTGAAGCTGTAATTATTTTAGTTTCATCTTCTATAAAAAATCTCCTTTCACCAATTTTAACCCATTAGAATGAATAGCCACATATTCTATACCTTCTGCACATTCAAATATAACTTTATAATTGAGTTTTTTATCTGTTATGCCATCTCGATTTATTCCTAAAAGGAAGCATTGAGATGCAGTAAATCCAAAGTGAAAATATTCAACAACTTCATCATTAGCGGATAATTTCAACTGATAGTCTGTATACTGAAGGTCTTTTTTTGTCCCACATAGTCGATGGGAAGTTAGTAATTGGTAGTCCTCATAGATTTCTATCCAGTCTGAAATAATAGTGATAGGTTTCTTTGAATAGTTGCTAAGTTTAAAGAGTAATTCGGCACTATCTGTTATAGATTTAGTCGCTGAAAGGTAACCATCTAATATTTTTAGCTCACCTGACTCATTATCGTACATCCTATCTAAATCAGCACGCGCAATGATGTCGTTAGTAGCTCCTCTACACGTATCCACATCATGCCCTTATTAATTTTATCCCTTGTATTTCTTTTTAATAACGTATGGTCGATTATCAGGCTTGATTTCTAAAACTTGAAATTTTTATCGTTGTACATATTTGCATGAAGCTGAACGTCTAACTGAGGCTCAATATTTTCAAAAATGGTTTGATCTACATTAGATTGATCAACGAATGATATTATATAGGAAAATAGAAATATTTCTAATCTTAACTGGATAAGTAGGTGACTGTGTTGAATAGTGAACAATTTGAGCAGTTATTAGCTTTACCTGAGGGTGAAACAATCGATTTTAAAAGCAGTTTTTATCATTCGAATAATTATTCTGAGCTACTAAAAGATGTCCTTAGTTTCGCAAACGGTCATTCAAAAGGAAGCAAATATATTGTTTTTGGTGTAAAAGATCGCGAGAACATTAAAGAACTTATTGATTTAGTATCTAGTATAATTAAAAACAAAATATGTGAATATTAGTAAAATAGGGTTATGAATGACGACGGTGAATTTGAGCTTTTCTATATAGTAGCTAGGTACTTACAAAAGTTCAGATTTAATTAGGAGGAGAAGCTAATTTATGGATACAAAATTTAAAGATTTTAAGTTGATAATGGACCTAAAACCTGGTGCGTATCATGGAAGTGGAATTAGAAAAAAAATCTCTCAATCATTATGGAAAAAAATTAGAGGTGTTGTGCTAGAGGTTAATAATAATTCTTGTAAGATATGTGGTTACCAACCATCAGTAGAAAAATTAAGACAGCTTCATGCTCACGAAGTTGAAGAGTATGCTACAGATGAATTGTTGTGCATCTTAAAAGATATAGATCTACTTTGTATCAAATGTCATTCGTGGCAACATCTTGGACGAACTTTTAGTAGGTTAAATAATGAGCAGTTAAACGATTTAAAAGTACATTTTATGCTTGTTAATAATTGTTCAGAGGAAGAATATAAAGAGTACTTTAAAGAGTTTAAAATTAAAAAAAGAGAAGCTACATTAAAAGAAATTGAAGACGAAGCTAAAGTGGTGGCTCTTAATATGAAATTAGATAATCTAGTATTATACCGAGTTGAAGGTGAAATTCCTTATAAGGAAGAAGTCATCAAACATTTAGCGAATAAAGGATTATATAAATATTATGGTGATGAAAACTAGTTTCAAATAGAATAATTTATAAGGATGATAAACATGACTTTCAGCAAAATGATTAAAATGGTTCTTATCGATGGAGATCCGAGTGGGCGGTTTAAAAAGTTCCCTGTGTTAGACGCAACTTAAAAACAATTCTGAATAGTGTCTAAGTTGTATGTGACACAGGGAACATAGACAATTTCAAGTTCATTAAGTAAATCTCTTTGCCCATCTATATTTTCGATTTCGTTATAGAGTTCAACAAACTCTCGATATTTTTCGACGTAAGTTACATAGTCAATCGCCTTGTATTCACCATGCATATCAATGGGCAAACATTTCCGAGAGCAAAATGGTCCTCGATCATTGTGTGCGAAAAATGGTTCTTTATAGAAAGGGTTATGACAAGTGTGACAGTTACTATCATCGACAATAATTTTTTCAGTTAAATAAAGTTGTTTTAGTTTCGGAATATCCTCTTTTAGTAAATTTAATTTAAATACCGGCTGCTCTTCCTTGTTACGCCGCACATCCATATCTAATTGGGCAAGGTGGTCCACTAGTTTATCAGTGATTTTCAAGAGTAATTCTGGATCATCACATAATTGGAACCATTTGTTTAGTGCTCTCGTTGTTTCACCACCATCTAATCCAAATGCTTGGCTGTGCTTATGAATCGTTACACCTTCATAGCCAATATATCGACTTGGTCCAAAAAGATCTAGTTCCATCATGTAATACCATTGTTGAACACCATTTGTACGAAGAGTCATCTCACCATTTTGTAGTTCATGGTTGTATTGTTTTAGATTTTGTTTTATTTGATCGAGATTGGTTACTAAATTTAATTTCATTGTCTTTATCACTCCTAAGATAATTTAAAACCTTAATTCTCATTGAATAATGCTGCCTGGGAACGGTCCAAATTCAGACGAAATTCCTAATATATTCGAATTGTGTGATGCACAGGCAATCAAAACTAATTCGTTGAAAAGGAAAGTGAATGAAAGTGAAAAACAACAGTTCACCGGTTTCAATGACGTTAAGGGTAAAGAAATTTATGATGGTGTGTAATGCATAATAAAAGTACAGAACTTTGCAATGAATTTGTACAGAGTTCTGCATGAGAAAATCATGTAAATAAAAAAGGACTTGCCAGCCACCCAAGTCAACCTCTACTGTTAAAGTGCGAACTGAAAACAGATGGAGGTTAGGAAGGTTGCTAACAATGTCCGATATTAATTGTATCAAACACTTACGAAATGAAAAAGGTTTATCGATCGATGCGATTGCAAAGGCGCTAAATATTAATTGGAGAACCGCCAAAAAGTATGCAGATGAAAACGAGCTGCCATCTTCCATCATCAAGCCACGAAAAGGTATGATGTATCAGGAAAAATGGGGTCTAATGGTATCTGATTGGTTATTTGAGGATGCTAGAGAAAAGAAAAAATTAAGACGTAATAACTTACAAATTTTTAATGAGTTAAAGACCTATGGTTTCACAGGGTCTTATAGAACAGTATGTAATTTTATTGAAGAATGGGAAGTTCAAAATGATCAGACTGTACCTGATAAAGGATCTGAAAGGTTAGAACATCCTTCGGGCGAGGCACAAGTAGATTTTGGAGTAATGGAGGCAGTAGAGGATGGGAAAACTCGTGATATTCGTTTACTTATCATGTCCTTTCCATACAGTAACGGCGCTTTCTATGAACCTATGCCATCCGAAAATCAGGAATGTTTTTTAGAGGGCTTAAAAAAACTGTTCAAGAAGGCTGGTGGTGTACCGAGAAAAATAAGAATAGATAATCTTACTCCAGCAGTTAAAAAGACACGAAGTAAAACGGAAGAAGCCCAATTAACAGATGAATTTATGCGTTTTCAACAGTTTTATGGCTTTGATACACAAGTGTGTAATGTACGGAGTGGAAATGAAAAAGGGAATGTAGAGAAAAAGGTTGGCTATATTCGTTATAATTTTTTCAGCGTTCCTCCAGTCATTACTGGCCTGGATGACTTATCAGGGCAATTATTAACCTTCTCCATTGAAGACCAATACAGAAAGCATTACAGTAAAGAACAAGAAATATACCAGTTATGGGAAGAAGAAAAGAACTCTCTAAAAAAGTTACCGGATTCGGATTACCCGGTGAGAAAAGAACAGCTGATTAAAGTAAATCCATATAATGAAATTAAATTGGATAATACTGTTTTACACATACCTAAAGGCAAGAATTATGTACAATTATTTTTGATTTCCACATGGAATGAATTCAAGGTAGTCACACCAGATGGAGAAATTGTAGCAGAAGGTCCAAGACCCTATATGAATAAGCGGAGATTAATTCCGTGGAAACAAATTTTCCAATCTTGGGTGTTAAAACCTCGAGTAGTGGAATACTCAAGATATCGTCGATATCTACCAGGTAGAATTAAAGATTACTTGGATATTCCTTCTAATCACGTACGCAAACAACGTTTAGAAATAATCCTTGCCCTACTTTCTAGATATCAATTAGAAGAAATCAGCGAGGATTTTTACAAACTTGTAGAAACAGATTCCGTACTTGAAGAAGATCATCCTTATGATGTTAATTGGAATGAATATGATCAATTAGGGCATCAAGGGGGTTCTGAATAATGTCAGAGAATCTTCGGAACCTTTGTAAACAACTTAGACTAGCTCATGTGCCCGATTCATTTGAAGACGTTGAGTTTTCAACACCTCAGGATTTTTTGGTGGATATTTTTAGGAAAGAAATAGAGATGCGTGAGTCCACCAAAATAGACAGGAACATTAAAAAGGCTCGATTTTTAGAAAATAAATCGCTAGAAACATATAATTGGAATTCAGCTATTCGTTTACCTCAAACGTTAAATAGGGACAAATTAGAGCATCTAGATTTCATAAAGGAATATCAGAATCTAGTGCTCGTCGGGGCACCAGGTACAGGGAAAACACACCTAGCCTCTGCGTTAGGAAGAAGAGCGTGTGAAATGGGTTATGAAGTGAGATTTTATCGAGTATCTCATTTGGTAGAAGAACTTGAATCAGCTCACAGGCATGGCAAATTAAGTACGTTTCGAAAAAGATTCGATAGTATCCAGTTGTTAATTTTAGATGAGATGGGTTATGTTCCGTTTAGTAAAGAAGGTGCGGAGTTTTTATTTCAATTAATTACAGAGTTTTATGAGAAGAAGAGTTTGATAGTTACTTCAAACCTGGAGTTTAGTCAATGGAATAGAATTTTCACAGATAGCAGGCTAACAGCAGCGTTAGTTGATAGATTAATACATCACGCTCATATTATTACATATGTTGGTGAAAGTTATCGCTTAGCTAATGCGCTCTCCCGTTCAAATTGAAGATATCTTTGGTGGCAACACTCTGTAAAAAACATTGCAATACTATGTACTTTTTTCTTGCAAAATACAGATGGTGACTTTATAAAAGAAACATACGATGAAGAAGAATTGTTTGACGACGAAATTCCTCCGGGATCGTTAAATATATGGATGATGAATGGGTTGTAAGTGATGTATCTGAAATGGTGGATTTTTCCTTGAAGAGGAAATAGAAATAGTTGAAGTAGTAGGTAATGTTTACGAAAATAAAGAATGGATTGAAGAAGTCCTTGGTTACTCTTTGGATGTGAAATCACATGAAATTAAATTTCGTGTATGGGATGGAAACAATATTATTTACATATCGAAAAACAGCGATTTCCGACTTATTTCCGATGGAAGTAGTTGGGAATTAGAGTGTAAAGGTAAGGCTCAATGTTCCTCAAATAACCCTAATTTTGAAATGTAGCAATTTTCAGTAATGACAGATATTAAACGTAAGGATATTTACGAAGGTGATATTGTAAAAAATGCAAGCTTCTGATTGAGCGTGGCGCAATTTGAAGCAGTAAAATTGATGTCAAGGGTATAAAATTTGAAAGAAAATGCCCGAAAATAATGGGCTTCCACACATTGCCCCCAGCTTCTTTGCCTGAGGGGCAATGTTAGGAAACGCTGATTTTTATTATTTAAAGGAACATATTAACTACCCTAATGGTGTTAATTAGGGCTTAGTAAACATCTATTTTTGCATGTGCTGAGGGGACATAACAGATGTATAAACTAGTCTTCTCGTACTGCATCTGTATCAAAAATTCTATCAAGTTCCTCGTTTGATGTAATGCCACGCACCTTATTCCTAACCGTTGTTTTTTCCATATCCAGACGATAGAAATGTTCACGACCGTCTACGCCTTTTTTAAGTCGGATAAGCTGAATCCTACCAAATTTATCCCAGTGCTTCTCTGCGAACTTTGCCAAACCGACGGCCTTAGGGTAATTGTCCTTCCGGCTAGGGTCATGCGGTTCCAGGATATCGAAAACGTAACCCTGTGCATCAGCTCTTACAACCATTATATCCGGGAACATAGAAGTGGTAACACCGCTGACTTCATATGGAATTTCAAGTGACCACTTTTTACGATCGAGATTTCGTAACCAGCATACAGCACCGTTTTGAAGTTCTTCTGCAATAACTCCGCTTTCCCATGAGTTCAGTGATGTTTGAAAAGTTCCATTTTCAAAACAGTAGAGGTGTTGTTCAAACTTTGTACAACTTTCTGAAATAGAAAAGTCGATTGAATCCGGTAATAGCCAAGGTACAGCAACCGGTTGTACTGAAGAATTGATAAGTCTTTCATAGATATTCTTTCGTGTCTCATTTAGTCTCGCAATGGATCGCTTATTGTTCTCATACAATGTAAGGAATTCTTCCGCTGCAAATCCGTTTATCCTCTCCATTGAGTCAGTGTCATTTGTAAGAACGATGACTTCAATTTTCACATCTATATGGTCGCGGATACTGTTTTGAATCCAATATTCTTTGTGTAATCCTTCTCCCAATAACTTGCCAGATTGTTCAAAATGGCGAGAAATATCAAACTCTGATACCGTCATAGTCTGTGATATTTCATCAAACGAATAGGCATTGTCTCCATAATCAAATGTCAGTGTGCCAAGTGCTAATCCAGTGATTGCGGATGCTCGGCTGTCAAACTCCCCACTTTTTTTTAGTAGTGCAATTTCCTCATCAATTTTTGATAACACCGCGTTTTTGACATTCTTCTGGGCTTCTAAGTTAATACCGTCCATAGTTAGCGCGCGGGAAATCTGTATTAACATCTTTAGAGGTGCTTGCTTACGGGCTGAATCAATGCGATAAGTGATGAGGTTATCCATGACTTTATCCATGACTTCAAACACGTCAGAATATGCTGGGTTTCGTCGAAGTGTAACTAACTCTTTATTTGTTCCCGTTTCTGTCGGTATAATTGCCTCACTGTCACGTAGAGCATTTATAACATTCTTGACTGTTTCTTCGTCAAAGTAGGGAAGGAAGAGGTTCACATTGTTAAGTTCAGCATCGGAAGAAACCCTTCTTGCCAAAGGTGTACGAATCATACGTCCCAACAGTTGAGCGATATAAGTATAATCCTGTGCACTGCGGAATGACATCATCGTTTCAGCACGTGGGCAATCCCACCCTGTAGAAAGATTCATTTTGAAAAATACGACCATAATATTTTCTTCGTCATTAATTCGGGAGGCTTCAATTTGTTGGATTTCAACGTTACGTTCTTTAAGTGTGCCGTGATCATTGAATGTGTGTACGGCTTCTCCAGGTCGTAATTTGCGACCTAGTGATTCTTCAAGTAAATCAATACAAGCCCCTAAATCCGTATGAGTTACTTCACGCTTGTTACCATCCTCGACTTGTATAACAAGGATTGGGTTTACCATTTTTTCATCTTCGCGCTTACAATAAGACCGCCAATGAGTACATTTTTTGCGCCAATCATCAACCGCACCTTTAAACAAGGTCATATCGGCACTCAATTGAAGGTCTGGATAGTGAATGATGATTCTATCTTTCAAAAGGCCAGATTCACGCACCTGTTCGGGCGGAACGATGACTTTCTGAACCGTTGATGTTGTTCCAGCAATCAAGTTTTCGAATCTCTGGGGTGTTGCAGTCACACCTATAACTAGTGGCATAACGCAAAGTCCATCTTCTTTGCTGCCCTTGATAAACTTTTGCATGATGGACTGCGCCTTGTTTTCAGCTTGGGAGGATGTGTGTGTACCTCTATGTGCCTCATCAATCACCAAATAAAACTTCTTCGGATTACGCTTGGCTGTGTTAGTAAGTGTTTCCCAAATAGAATACTGACGCAAATTAGATATTCCTGTTAGTAGTTTATCTGAACCTAATTTCTGAGTGTTCAAAAAGTAAATGCAGCCGCCTTCAAAATACTCATAATTAAAGGTTGAGTCTATTGTTGCTAGGTCCCGGACACGGATTTTATCAGACTTACTTTCGATTTTCAGCCTTGTTTGTTCGTTAAGTTCAGGAGAATCGGATAGCCAAATGAAAATAGAATCTGGCTCGCCTATGTTGTCCACGCTACCATATAGTATTTCCTCAAAAAGTGTTGTCATTATAATTGTTTTTCCTGAACCCGTAGGTGCGGAAAACGAAATTATTTGTGGATCATTTTTACTCCACATCAAGTGTGATTTATTGATTTTATCATGTAGTTCGGTAAGGGCCGTTTCCTGAAAAGGAAATAATATATCTTTCATTTATGAATCCCTCCCGCTTCCCAACACAAAATTATCGATATAATCGCGATATAATTGGTATGTGTTTTTTACTTTTACCCCGGCAGTCATTTCACGAAAAGCCTCCTCGGAGTTGGTAATGAAGTAGACAATCTTGATCGTATCCTTATCGGAAATCATTAAGGAAAAATCTGCGAATTTCGTTTCATCAATTAGAATAGCGAATCCATTTTGCGGGAGAATTAACATACCGAGTTCTTCAGTGCTATTTACTTCGGGCCGTTCTCCAATGGCACCTGATTTAAGCCAAAGCAATGGTAGTATTTTCTGGAACTGTTTACCTAGAGATACACTATTTTTATCCAAGAATTCCAATTTGAAATACTCGGCATTGGCAGGGAAACCCAGACTCATGGGACGCTTAAATGGGGATGCTAAATTGATCGGTCCAAGCAAGTCCAAGACTTTTGTTTTGACTGATTTGAATATAGAAGGTGACTTTGCAACTATATAAAAATTCGTAACATGTTCACTGTTTTCCAATGCAGCCAGCCATTCATTAGCGTAATCTATATCGAAAATAATCGATGCTGAATGTTCATCCGAAACTATGAATTTGCTGTCTCCTTTTACAAGGGCTTGCGTTAGTTGTGGTTTTCCTTCCTTATCACGAAGCAATGAAACAAGTTGTTTTTTTGAGCTACTTGTTAGATCTGTTGGGTTTTCCACAAAGTCAATCTGATGGAAAGAGCGTTCGACTTCTTTTGTGATGGTTTGATTGGTAAAGTATTCTCCATTTAGCGGAGTACCGTCCGTGCGTTTGCCCATTATGCTATATTCTGTCCTAGGCCAGGTTACAGCGCGACAAATCCCGCGTTCTTCCCATTCAGGGTCACCAGGCTGATAGCCATCTGTCTTTAGATCCCGTGCCTCTTCAAGTGAAACTTCATTGTTGGTAACCAGTATACAGCGCCTGCGGCCTTGATCCTCGGCATTTAATAGATTTACAGCGTGGAGAGTTGTACCACTTCCGGCAAAGAAATCAACAATAAGGGCATTTTTATTATTTCGTGCTACCGCCGCAATTGCATCTTTGGTAGAGTAAAGTGATTTTGGAAAAGAAAATGCCCTGGACTGACCAATAATTCCCGAAACTAAATTAGATCCATAGGATCCAGCGTCATGAAGACTCCTGTGCCATATAGTTTTAATTGCCCTGTTATTAATGTCGTTATATTCAATAGATACAACCCCTGTATTGGGATCCCGATCAACTATTTTAATACGTCCATCATCTATCATCTCTCGGTTTGGCAAGCTTATATATGAAATTCCCCATGTTTTACGTTTGGAATCATACTTTCCTAGAGAAACATATCCCTTATTAATTAATGTCCGGAGGGTCTCATACCCTACACCCCAATTACCTAATGAGCCATCAGTTCTAATAGGCCATGCGACATCAAAGTCGTCGATTTTCAAGTCGAAATTCGGATATTCTTCAAAAGATAAAGATTCACCAGTACCAACAACTTTTCCTAGTTTGGTATCAATTAATACAGGGTAAAACATGTTTTTTCTATCTTCACGTCGTGCATTTGTTCCAGAACGTAATAGTCCTTTCCAACGCGGTTTTCTATTTGAAACAGGTGGATTTAGTAAATTATCATCGCTGGGATCAACAAATGCATTAGGGGCGAAGCAATATATTATGTATTCCTCTACCCTCGAAAAACGACCTTGGGTCACGCCTTTTGGATTTATTACAGCAGTTACCATTTGGATATAAAATCCAGGGAATAACTCTTGCAATAACACTCTCAGATGATGTACCTCGTGTTCGTCTATTGTAATTATTAGTACACCTGTATCCGGGTTCAAAATCCGCTTAGCTATCCGCAACCTTTTTTGAATCATCGACAACCACTTGCTGTGCCTCCAGCTATCGGAAGAATCCACATAGTCGTTGTTGTATTTCCAATCTTTTGCTCCTGTATTGTAGGGTGGGTCAATATAGATATAATCTACTTGCTTTGGGTAGAGATATTCAAGCAATTGAAGTGCATGAAAGTTGTCTGCTTCAATAAGAGTGTGCCATAGGCTACTATCAGGATCATTCTTAACAGAATCAATTGACTGAAGTGTGGGGAATATCGGATCACCAAATTGTGCTAACGAAACTATCTCATCTAGTGGAAAGCTTTTGGTTACGTCAGTTGCTTTATTATGACAAAGTGCAGAGTCGTCATCTAATTTTAATACGGTATATACATCATTAACTTTGCTAGTCTTTAGTGCGACAGTTGAGCCTCGTTTGACAGGAACATCATAAAGTAGGGTAGATTCAGGCATGTGTTCCTCAAATACAAGTCCAAATTTCTTGTTTTTTGATATACGGTCAAATTCCTGCTCCAGGCGACTACGCAGAGTTGTGTCAGAGATTTGTCGCAGCAAATCATCGAATGCAGCCATTTTTTAATTCCTCCAATACTTAATCATTCCGTATATTTTTGCTCCAAGAACGACCGAAAATTTTATTTTCGTTTGACAAGTGCAAAATTGTAGTGTCTTCAAAATTTTGCGAGCCTTCTCAGTTGTAGAATCCACTTTATCAAATCCAATGAAAATCTGTTGTTTACTGTAGTAATAATGATCTAATATATGTTTCAGATGTGTATCCTCAATCCGTTTAAGAATGTTGGAATCATGAATAAGTGCAGGGATTGGTAGTAATTCAAGAACACTTAAATCATATACCACTAGGCTCTTGAACGCGGTACCTTCAATGGTGTTCTCCGGCGTTTCAAAGAAAAGTTCTTTTTGGTGGGTGATTCGCAAGAAAGGTGCTGTTTCCTGTTGTTCGGTCACTACGTAGTTTTATTGCTTCCATATAAAAAATCCGTATTTTTACTATTATACCAACTTACTAAGCTAATTGACATAATATTTATATTTATGTCAATTTTAAGTTTTCGAGTACTTATTTTAATTCTTTAGTAAAAAGATATTGTAATTGAGGAGATACAGCCGATTTGTGGCTGAGGATTTAAGGGGTTCAAGTTATTAAACTTTAGATGGATAGCCAGACATGCTGTACTTTCGGGGAAAGAAATTCTTGAAAGAAAAATGAAGGAACCTGAATTTAAAGTTTGGTATATAGAAAGTTGTGAAAATTTATTATAGCCAATGAAATATACTAGTGAGTTACAGATTGCTTAACATTACTATGTTTTTCGGATTAATATATTATAAAATGAGTGAGTGTTGCCTGTGTATGGTGCAACTTCGATACAATTCAGAATTCAATTGAAGTTGCGCAACGCACAGGCACCCCTTTTTAGGGAAAAGGGGAGACACAGACGCAAAATGATCAAAAGCTAAAGTAGCCATTCCCAAAGTTGAGGAGGTAGCTACTTTTTTTTGTATTTCCTGCATGGTTAGAGGTAGTATCTTCATTGATTTGGATTGAGCTAATAAATCATCGCCCATAACATCGATTATGGGCGGTTATTCTTATAATATAATTGCAAACCTATAAAACTATCTCTTTATTAAATTGTACGTTTTGGATAAATTTACAACTTTAAATTTAAAATATTGTATTATTAATAAAAGGAGGTAAGGCAATGTATTTACATAGTTTAAGATTGTGGAACTGGAGAAAGTTTGGTGAAGGAGAAAATGGAAAATGCGGTATTGAAATGGAGTTTAATAATGGACTTAACGTAATAGTGGGTGAAAATGATGCTGGTAAAACTGCTATTATTGATGCAATAAAAACTGTGCTTTCAACAAATAACCAAGATACAAACTGGATTACAGAACAAGATTTCCATGATGGAAGTAATAAAATTAAAATTGAATGTACGTTCAGAAATTTTAGTCAAGAAGAAGAAGCATTTTTTTATGAATGGTTAACAATCTTACCTGATAGAACAGAAATTCGAGTAGTAATGGAAGTTGAAAATTACGAAGATATAAATAAACAAAAGAAAATAAGAAAATTTTTAAAAGCTGGTCCAGAAAACTTAGAAAAAGGTTTGGAAGATACTGTAAGACAATTGTTATCAGTTACATATTTGAAACCCTTAAGAGATGCTACAACTGAGTTGAGTCCTGGCAAACGTTCTCGTATAGCACAAGTTGTAAAAAACTTAAGTGATTTTACTGATGATAGTCCCGATCAAAAGAGAATTGTTGAAAGTTTTGAAAATGCTTTTGATGAATTAAAGGCTGTATTAAATGAACCAGTTTTAAGAAAGATTGGATCAACAGTTGATCATTTTTTTGAGGATAATAATAAAAAAGAACCAGAAATACGATATAAAGAAATGAGTTTTGTTGAAATTTTAAGAAAGTTAGAACTGAATTTAGGAGAGATTGGAACTGGTTTAGGTAGTTCAAATTTGTTATTTATGGCAATTGAGTTGTTATTGTTAAGTGAAGCAGAAATAGGACCTAAAATTGCCCTGATTGAAGAAGTAGAGGCACATATACATCCACAAGCACAACTAAGGATTATTAAGCATTTTGAAAAGAATTCTGAAGAAACTGGTATTCAATACATATTTACGTCTCATAGTCCTGTCCTAGCATCTTCTATTTCACTCGAAAGTATAATCTTTATATACAACAAACAAGCATACCCTATGAAAAAAGGAAATACAAAACTAAAAAATGAAGATTATGAGTTTTTAGAGCGATTTTTAGATGCTACTAAAGCGAATATGTTTTTCGCACAAGGAGTTATTTTTGTAGAGGGAGATGCTGAGAATCTACTATTACCAGCTATTTCAGAGATTATAGGGCGACCTTTACATAGATACGGTGTTTCAATTATAAATGTTGGAAATTTAGCTTTTAAAAGATATACATCTATCTTCTTAAGAGCAGATGATAGAAATTTAATGAATTTTCCTGTATCAATCATTACGGATCTTGATTTAAAACCAGTAGATTATTATGACCAACCATGTTATCTCAAAATGGATAGTGAAATAAATACAAAGATTGCTAATTTTTACGGGTGTGAAGAAATCAATGAAGAATTTGAAGGAATCTATGTTACATCTAGTGATGTCATAAATAAATCAAAGACTTTATACAGTAAAAAAGTTAGTGAAAATTTAGCAGGGGAAGCTCTAAAACAAAAACTCAAAGAGATAGAAAATCAAATAGTAGAACTACTAATAACCTTAATACCGGAATTTGATAATTATAAAGACATAATTGAAAGTGAAATCAAAGAAAGATATTTTAATAATGTCGAAAAAAATAAAGTTTTTATCTCTCATCCCTGGACACTAGAACATTCATTAGCATTAAGTAATATTGGCGATATTTTCGAAAATATTTTATTGGATTCTCACTATACACAAAATAATTATAAAATTCACCATAAGCAGATTTGGGGAAGTATCGATGATCGACTTTCAAGAGCAACAGTAGTTTATAAATTCTTAATTGAGAAACAGGTATCTAAATCAGTGGTAGCTCAAAATTTAGCTAAATATTTATTGGATAATAAAGATACAATAAAACAAGTATTATTAGATGACGAATCAATTAAACATCTTATTAATGCAATATTCCATGTTACAGGAGGAGAGGACGGTGCAAGTTAAGGAAGAAGACTATGAATTAGTTGAAAGTATTTTGCTTGATAATAAAGGTCAATTTAATAGTTTACAAAGAGAGTTTATTGAATTATTTGAGACTAAAACTATTATTGCTGGACCAGGTGCAGGTAAAACAACTGCTTTAGCAGCAAAAATCGTAATTTTACTAAAAAATCTAAATGCCACAAAAAGTAAAGATGGTGTATTTATTATTACACATACAAATGTGGCAGTTAGTGAAATTAACAAAGCCTTACTCAAAGCGGGAGTAGGGGCGATTAGCCATCCACATTTTATTGGAACAATTCATGAATTCTTTAACCGTTTTTGTGTAATCCCGTACTTCAAATATAAATATCATCATAGTAATTTGATATTTGATAATGAGGATAATAGCGGTTTGGAATATTATAGAACCTTTATTGGAAGAAAAATTCCTTGGATTAATGAGGAAAAGTTTAAACGGTTTAAAGATAGTCTTTCTGAAAAAATTAATAAAAGTGAATTATTCTTAAACGAAGATAACTCTTTAAATTTAAATGACACTACAAATTGGGATAAATTCGAAAAGTATAGAGAGCTAATGATAAAGGCTAAATTTTCCAGAAAAATAAAAGGGTTTCTCAGTTATGATGAAACTTTTTTATTTTCAAAGATTTTCTTACTTGAAGATAAATTTAAAGAAGTACTACGTAAGAGGTTTAAATATATCTTCTTAGATGAGTTTCAAGATACCCATCCTCAAGGTATGAATCTATTAGATGAATTGTTTGTTACAACTAATAATGTTTATCAAAAAATTGGTGACCCATATCAAACTATCACATTTAACCAACCAATGCCTACAGTAAGGGATGAAGATTTGTTTAGAATAAATATTACAAATCGTTTTGGACAGGAAATTGCAGAACACTTAAATATAATTATGCCTGATTCAAATATGCAATCCATGCAGGGAAAAAAATCCTTACCACCAATTATTTTAATATATAAAGACAAGAAAGATATTTACCCTACATTTAAAAGGCTTATTCGAGATCATGAGGGACTTGATTCTAATTTTAAAGAAAGCGATCGAAGGGACAAGGTTCTAGTATTAGAAAGAAAATGGGCTTCTGATGTTAAAGATGGGGTTTTATATAAAGAGAAAAAACAAAGAAGTTCATTATCAAAAAATGATGTATTAAAATCTTTAATCATTGATTTCATTATTAAAAGAATAGTTAATGAAGGTGGGAATTTATCAGAGGTTAAAGAATGGCTTAAAAATCATTCGCAAATTCTGTCCCTTCATAAATTGCTTATAAAAATAATTAAAAAAGGTAGCATAGATGAGGTAGAAAATGAGTTAAAAAATTTGATTAATGCATTCTTAGAAGAAAGAGGATCATCGAAAATAAATATTAGTAATAAGTTATTTCAAAACCTTAAAGAGATAACTGTAAATATACAAGTATCTAATGAAAATGAAGACGATGAGGACGATATTTTCACTATCCACGCTGTTAAAGGTGAAACTCTTCGATCAGTCTTATTAGTAGATTTTGAACAAAAACATCTAACAAAAGTTATGCTTCATAAATACGGTATTCTTGAAGAAGATAACTATGGGTTTACACATCAAAATTTGTTATATGTTGCTATGAGTAGGGTTACACATTTATTTGTTTTTGCAATAGAAGAAAGTGATTGGACTCCCGAAATAAAAGCGGTATTAGAACAGAAGTGGAGAATTGTAGAAACAAAATCTCCAGTGGAAGTTTAATTAGATATAATTTTCTTTTATAAGTTTATAGGGGGCACATCATAGCCCTGTTCACACTTTACAAACAACACATTGTGAAGTTATGGCTTGCTTGGAACTTAGATAGTAAGATAATGAGAATCAAGAATCTAAAGAGGATTCTTGGACTCTTATTTGTTTGTTTAAATATGAACGAATTAATGGAAGAGGGAATTGTATAAGTAATAGTAAAATTACTTTTGTATAGATTGTAAATGGAAGGAATGTGATACTTTGTCTAAATTAAGAGAAGAACAGATAAAAGATGCTGTTGAATTATTTGATATTAAAGAAACAGATACTATCAGTGATGAACAAGCTCAAATTTCATACCAATTGTATATGGGATTATATAGAAAACCAGATTTTTTAAGAGGCCCTGATAAAATTAAACCACAAAATAATTTCGATTTAGAGCCTGTGTCAAAAGATTTTTTTAAGAATCCGGAACGGATTATTTATTTAACAAGATGGGTAGTTAAAATATTACCATTTATAGAGTTATTATCTGACGTTGGAAATCTCCCGTTACAAAGGACTGGCAATGACTTCGTGGGGTTTATTGATTCAACCTTGAAAAAATATTTATTAGAAGTTGAATCAATAGGATCAATTATACCTGAAAAATATAACGTTATTCGTGGTAGCGAATTAAAAAATGTCAAAGTCTTAATTAGTCAAATACTCCAATCAATAACAGAGTATCTTAAAGGTTATCCTAATGAAGCCTTTAATATATTAGAAGATACTATTGATAAAAATTTAATGTCCGGTAGATATTTGGATAATATAATGACTATATATGATACTACTGTAGAACGCTTATATAAAATGCGAGTTGGTACTGATAATACATACTCTAGTGACGAGATGTTTCATATCCCTTTTCAACTCCGTGGTTTAGTTAGTACAAATAGGTATAGTATTCCGGGGTTACCATGTGTTTACTTAGGAAGCTCTCCATTAACATGTTGGGAAGAACTAAACAAGCCTGATTTGAATACAGTCCAAACATCCTTATTTATAAAAAAGGATGCTTCATATCTAGATTTATCAACACCTCCAGGCGCAATAATAGATATTCTGACATGTGCTCACCAAAAATCAGGGATTTATGATTCTGAAATGAGAGATGTTTATAAGGATTTGGCTTCTTATGTTGTAGTATGGCCTTTAATGGCAGCCTGTTCTATACGTGTGAAAAATCCAAAAGACACATTTAAACCAGAATATATATTTCCACAATTATTACTTCAATGGATTAGGCAATCAACCTTTGATGGGATTCGTTACTTCTCAACAAAAGTAAATAAATATACTGCAAGAAACGCCCGATTGTATAGAAACTATGCATTTCCAGTTCAGTCACAAGAAAAAGAGGGACAATGTCTTATTTTAAAATCAAAATTTGATATTACTTCTGCAGTTCCTTGGCAAATGTTTCAGCTATATAAAGATTCACAATACGCAACACCAAACGAAGAAGCTGTTGTCGCAGAACTTGAATTTGTGGATGGTTTAGGAATGTTATACTTTGCATCCGATTTTAGCAGATTGGAAACTTTATTAACCTACAAATATGAAAAAGAACAAACAAATGATTAGTAAATGTCGTGAGTATTGATGATAAATATTTTTTGTAATCGTATTTCACGTAAACTTTTGAAATAATAAAGATACTCCTAACGAGTTGCTTCTTCATTTATAAGTCTTTTTTTCTATCACACAGGAAAGATTGTGAAATATTGTACTTAATCAACCAGAGTCTTTATTTCAACTAGGGAGAAGAAAATATCACTAACTAAACAATTGAGACTAGAAAAACGCTAAGGTGATAATTAGTATTTTTGTTGTTATATGTTAAAACGTGAGGCGAATCATAAATCTGTTCGCACTATCAACTCTACACATGTGGAGTATGTGGTTTGGTTGGAGCTGGAAATGTAGACTTACAATAAAGTCTTTTGAATAACTTGAGTTGCTCAAACTCTAGGTTTATTAAAGAAAATATTTTGCCCCCGCATCGTAATTTTTATCAAACGTAGTCAAAAACGTAGTCAAACAATTTTAGTGCTAGCTTAAAACCCTTGTAAACACTGCTATTATAGGGTTTTCAAGAGAGGGAGATTCGACTCCCGCCGTCTTCATAGTTAAAGAAAATAGCTAAACCTTTAATAAAGTAGATTAGATTAACCATTTCACTTAATATTTCAAATAATACAAACAAATGTAAAAGTCGTAATTTTCATGTTGGTTTCTGACCCAGGGAACAAATTAAAGTAACGAACAAAACTCCGACTATGCTAAAGGCTAGTTGGAGTTTTATGTTAAAATCGCATATATTTATCCTTTTTCATTTGTTAAAAAGCAACCGCAGCAGGTGACAATGGTATGTCTTTCACATAGCTGATAACTACCGTATTTTTAATAACTTCCCTGTGTCAGAAACATTCATGTTAATTAAAACAAACTTGAATGTTGTGATTTTCACGTTTGTTCTAACCCAAGGAACAAGTACTGAAAGGTATAACAACTGCTGAAGTGGAGATTTAATTAGTATAGCAGTTAAAATTAAATTGGCTAATATGTAATTCTAGAAAATGGGCTTGAACTAGCTCTCAAAGAGTTGTATGAGAGAAAGGGGCTTAGGCTCCTTTTTTTCATTTTAAAGAGGATTTTGGAATATTATGTCGAAATATATAAGTCATAATACTTAGGAGGTTTTAATATGCCAAGGAAATACATTCGTTTTAATTATTTTGAAATTCAGTTAGTACCAGCAGATGTTGCTATTAGGGAAGAATTGAACAACGAAGGTAACGAAATGAGAGAGGATGGTCCCGCAGCTGCCTGGGATATGTCTGATTTACTAGATTAATTAATGGTTAATAGAGAGTTTAATACAAATGTCCCTGTAGGTGATGAATATGCCGAGATCGAAATTGATTCTTACCAATATGATGAAAGACGACGTATTTATAGTTTTCAATTATCCAAGCTAAGAGAAAAGAATATACCTTCAAAGAAAAGGTTCGGCGAAATTAAAGAAGACATATTATTACAACAAGATGAATTCATAGGTGAATTTGTATCTGTTATTTTTGACCAAGAATATTCCGCCGTAGCTGTACAATCTAACTTATATGGATTATCAACTAAGCAAATAGAATCTGTATTAACTGAAATTAGATTCAGATATTTTGAAGCAATTAATCCGGAAAATACAGAAATAGTACCTTTAGTTATAAGACTTGCTCCATTAATAGACAGAGCTAAAATAGATAGAGTAATCCGGTCGGATTATTTTAAAAAAATTCGTATTAAAGGTTCGGATGTAATGTTAGACGCCCAACTCGATGAAAATAGTCTTCTTAGTGAAGCGAGAAATTTATTATTGGAGAGTGCAGGAGTAAACATTGATATTACAATTTCGCTTGGGAGATCTGAGAGAACTGCAACGTTGAATGAAGAGTCCGTACAACAACTAATCAGAGAGTTTCAAAATATAAATGGCGAACGACCACAAATCGAATTAACTGCACTAGAAAACGAAGAAGCTGAGATAGAAACAATAAATCTAATTGAGCCAAGAATGACTGACAGAGTAAGTTTGGTAGTAGAACCAAGAACTACGATTGCTCATGAATTCTTATATAATAGTTTTATAGAAGTTTATGATGTTAGAAGACCAGATATTCGAAGAGTTATGATACCTCAAATATAGGAGGGATACTTGTGTATGAAAAATTATATGGATTCTTGGAGCCAAAGTGGGAAAAATATTCTTTTGCTATTTCTTTTTTAGTATCCATACTAGTTGGCGTATTGTATTTTTGGGGGTGGATAAATAATATACGTTCTGTAACAGGAAACGTAGTTACTTTTGCTTCTATAGTTATAGGAGTTAATGGTGTTTTCTTAACTCTTGTAATTACATTGCAAGAGTCACCTGCTTTTCAGAGGCTAAAAGATATCTTCCCTCCATTTCAAGCGAAATTGTACACTTGCCTAAGGGATCAAATAATCACTGGATTAGTTGTTGTTTTAATATCAATAATAATAAATTTCTTACCCCCTTCCCCAAGCCCATATCTCTCAATATTTGGAGTTTGTATATGGTTTTACTTTTTTGTTCAAATGTTTGTGGGATCAATAATGTCGGTGAAATTAGTTACAGATATAATAATTAAGAACTTTAATATACCAACTAGAAGTAAAATGAAATAAATGAATAGAATTATAAATATATTGATCTACTTCAATATTCTGGACACAAAAAAAGTTTCTTGTTCTGTGCAACTACCATTCATGGAGTGCCACATCCCAAGTAGATTGTCAAAGTGAAAAGAGCCTTTGATAACCTACTTGGGATGTGGAGATAGAAATCCATGGATGTTGCGTTAATATCTGCAACCCATGAGCATCGCATTCTGGGAATTGAAAAAGTTCCCTGTGTTAGACACAACTTCAAAACAATTCTGAATAGTTTCTAAGTTGTATGTGACACAGGGAACATAGACAAGTCGCTCCTCTTCAGCTTTTGAGAGGTGAATGAGATGGCAAAAAAGCATGATGATAAAGTGCTTGCACAAAACAAAAAAGCAAACCATGACTACTTTATCGAAGAGACAATTGAAGCAGGTATTGTACTACAAGGTACGGAAATCAAATCGATTCGAAATGCTAAAGTACAATTAAAAGATGCCTTCGTCCGAATTCGAAACAACGAAGCATGGATTTCTAATATGCATATTAGTCCATACGAACAAGGAAATCGTTTCAATCATGACCCCCTACGATCACGCAAACTACTTTTACATAAAAAGCAGATTAGTACATTAATCGGAGAAACAAAACGAGATGGTTATACCATTGTTCCGCTTAAAATGTATATGAAAAATGGCTTTGCAAAAGTATTAATCGGAATCGGTAAAGGGAAGAAAGATTACGACAAACGAGACGTCTTAAAGAAAAAAGAAGCAAAACGTGATATGGATAGAGCATTCAAAGAGCGCAATCAATAACGTTTCACTTGAAAATTGACCAAATTTGATGTATAGTGAGTATGTAACAAAGCTTATATTCCATAAACGGGGACGTTATGGATTCGACAGGGATAGTCTGAGCTTGAGTTGCGCGTCGGAGGCTCGGCTCCGTAAAAACGGAACTTATAACAACAGGCAAAACAAACAACAACTTAGCATTCGCAGCGTAAGCTCGGATCTGCTTTATCTATCCATCGCCCATGTGGCTAGGTAAAGCTCAACTTTAGTGGGATACGGTTGGCAGTGCCACTTGAGCTGTCAGCAAGAGATTTCCAAGTTAGCGTACACAACGCCCGCTTGTCGGCATAGTGCTACGCGAATCCTAAATAGGCAAGATACACGCGTAGAAGCTTAAGTGTTAGAGTTTCTGGACGCGGGTTCAAATCCCGCCGTCTCCATACTACGAAATCATATGATTTCATACAGTGTCAAAACCCTTGGTATTCAAGGGTTTTGACGTTTTTTCTTTTTCATTGGTTTTCAAAGAATTTCATTTAAATGTAGTCAAAAACGTAGTCATAATTAAACTTAAATATTGAGGTAGTTTTCAAACTTTTAAATAGCTCCTTCATTTGCTTTTTGTATATAACTTGATCAGAGAAGATCCAAGCTACATGTACAGTTGTATTTTGCAAGAAAAAAGTACATAGTATTGCAATGTTTTTTACAGAGTGTTGCCACCAAAGATATCTTCAATTTGAACGGGAGAGCGCATTAGCTAAGCGATAACTTTCACCAACATATGTAATAATATGAGCGTGATGTATTAATCTATCAACTAACGCTGCTGTTAGCCTGCTATCTGTGAAAATTCTATTCCATTGACTAAACTCCAGGTTTGAAGTAACTATCAAACTCTTCTTCTCATAAAACTCTGTAATTAATTGAAATAAAAACTCCGCACCTTCTTTACTAAACGGAACATAACCCATCTCATCTAAAATTAACAACTGGATACTATCGAATCTTTTTCGAAACGTACTTAATTTGCCATGCCTGTGAGCTGATTCAAGTTCTTCTACCAAATGAGATACTCGATAAAATCTCACTTCATAACCCATTTCACACGCTCTTCTTCCTAACGCAGAGGCTAGGTGTGTTTTCCCTGTACCTGGTGCCCCGACGAGCACTAGATTCTGATATTCCTTTATGAAATCTAGATGCTCTAATTTGTCCCTATTTAACGTTTGAGGTAAACGAATAGCTGAATTCCAATTATATGTTTCTAGCGATTTATTTTCTAAAAATCGAGCCTTTTTAATGTTCCTGTCTATTTTGGTGGACTCACGCATCTCTATTTCTTTCCTAAAAATATCCACCAAAAAATCCTGAGGTGTTGAAAACTCAACGTCTTCAAATGAATCGGGCACATGAGCTAGTCTAAGTTGTTTACAAAGGTTCCGAAGATTCTCTGACATTATTCAGAACCCCCTTGATGCCCTAATTGATCATATTCATTCCAATTAACATCATAAGGATGATCTTCTTCAAGTACGGAATCTGTTTCTACAAGTTTGTAAAAATCCTCGCTGATTTCTTCTAATTGATATCTAGAAAGTAGGGCAAGGATTATTTCTAAACGTTGTTTGCGTACGTGATTAGAAGGAATATCCAAGTAATCTTTAATTCTACCTGGTAGATATCGACGATATCTTGAGTATTCCACTACTCGAGGTTTTAACACCCAAGATTGGAAAATTTGTTTCCACGGAATTAATCTCCGCTTATTCATATAGGGTCTTGGACCTTCTGCTACAATTTCTCCATCTGGTGTGACTACCTTGAATTCATTCCATGTGGAAATCAAAAATAATTGTACATAATTCTTGCCTTTAGGTATGTGTAAAACAGTATTATCCAATTTAATTTCATTATATGGATTTACTTTAATCAGCTGTTCTTTTCTCACCGGGTAATCCGAATCCGGTAACTTTTTTAGAGAGTTCTTTTCTTCTTCCCATAACTGGTATATTTCTTGTTCTTTACTGTAATGCTTTCTGTATTGGTCTTCAATGGAGAAGGTTAATAATTGCCCTGATAAGTCATCCAGGCCAGTAATGACTGGAGGAACGCTGAAAAAATTATAACGAATATAGCCAACCTTTTTCTCTACATTCCCTTTTTCATTTCCACTCCGTACATTACACACTTGTGTATCAAAGCCATAAAACTGTTGAAAACGCATAAATTCATCTGTTAATTGGGCTTCTTCCGTTTTACTTCGTGTCTTTTTAACTGCTGGAGTAAGATTATCTATTCTTATTTTTCTCGGTACACCACCAGCCTTCTTGAACAGTTTTTTTAAGCCCTCTAAAAAACATTCCTGATTTTCGGATGGCATAGGTTCATAGAAAGCGCCGTTACTGTATGGAAAGGACATGATAAGTAAACGAATATCACGAGTTTTCCCATCCTCTACTGCCTCCATTACTCCAAAATCTACTTGTGCCTCGCCCGAAGGATGTTCTAACCTTTCAGATCCTTTATCAGGTACAGTCTGATCATTTTGAACTTCCCATTCTTCAAAAAAATTACATACTGTTCTATAAGACCCTGTGAATCCATAGGTCTTTAACTCATTAAAAATTTGTAAGTTATTACGTCTTAATTTTTTCTTTTCTCTAGCATCCTCAAATAACCAATCAGATACCATTAGACCCCATTTTTCCTGATACATCATACCTTTTCGTGGCTTGATGATGGAAGATGGCAGCTCGTTTTCATCTGCATACTTTTTGGCGGTTCTCCAATTAATATTTAGCGCCTTTGCAATCGCATCGATCGATAAACCTTTTTCATTTCGTAAGTGTTTGATACAATTAATATCGGACATTGTTAGCAACCTTCCTAACCTCCATCTGTTTTCAGTTCGCACTTTAACAGTAGAGGTTGACTTGGGTGGCTGGCAAGTCCTTTTTTATTTACATGATTTTCTCATGCAGAACTCTGTACAAATTCATTGCAAAGTTCTGTACTTTTATTATGCATTACACAACAGTAAAGGAATGAAATTAAAAAAGTGCCAAAACGCTATCATATCAAGGGTTTTGGCATTCAACGAAATCATTTAATTTCCACAAAATAAATAATACGGGTAGTAACCCTGTAATTTCACAAGCTCACTTATACCAACATTTTCAAGGCTTACTAAAGTGTCAAATTTTATTTGGCTCTGATTTTGATCCTGATACAAAAAAAGTATTAAAGAACCTAAGTAGTTGTTAATATATTTCCTGTACTTTTAGTAAATGTTTCAGTCGCAATTTCTGACATTTTATCACTTATAATCATGCATAAATAATCCAACTTTGTAATTAATGAATCTGGGTATTCAATTTCTTGTTGTGTACAATTAAGGATATCTTTATAGTGCCCGCTTCCATAATAACTACTTCCACTATTAACAACATCAAACTTTTCATATTCTTGATATATAACTTTTTCTACCGGAATATCACCGATCCATCCTTTCAAGGCTTCTAATGCCTCTTTAAAGATATCTTCATTAAGAATTTGAATATGATAAGCTGTATCTCTGAAACTAAATTCACTTGATATCGTCATTGCAATATACATTCGTACAGCTTTAGATAATTTATCCCCATTTTTATTTGTAATACTTCTTAAATATGCCATATATAAATCCAGTAAAAGTTGCATACAATCAAGTGTTTTTTGATCAACATATGTCTCATAAATCAAATGAAAACCGAACTGTGTGTGAATTTCATGCTGAGATTTCGAAAAAGAAATATTAAAAAAATCTCCGTTATTTAGGGCCTTTAACGAATCAATAAATTGACTTGCATCATGTCTTGCATATCTTAACACATAGGCATTACTTTTATAATCTATTCTTCTATATTTCTTTTTAAATACATCACTCAGTAACCCATAACAAAGTTCAAAGGAAATATCCTTTTTAAAGATTCCTTTTGCTTTGGCAAATTCAGATACAATCTTACTTTTTAGAGTTTCTAACCTATTAAAAACTTGAATCATAACATGAGCAGAACAAATGTTTAAACAAGTTTTAAATTCCTCATTATATCCATGTGGAACTTTAATACGATAAAAATTTACAGACGATTGCGAAGCACTTAATATACAATTTAAAAGGTATTTTTCGTTATTATTAAACTCATTATTCTTCGTCAAAATCGTATATCTATCTTTAATCTCTTCTTCATGTATAGAAAAATCTGTATCCAATTCTTCTAATTTGTCTTCGTAAATATCCATGATGTTAGAAAGCTCTGATTTCGATACTTGCCATTGTGTATTAGTTTCTAAAAAAATTATTGGTTTATCCAAAACAGAATTCAAAAAAGTACGATACTTCTCAATGTAGTCTCCTCTACTGCCTTGATCCGTAGAGTCATATAAATAAAGCAATACTGAACAAGAAAGAATTTCTAAAGGTGCGGATATTTCTTTATCTAAAGAATCTAAAATACCTTGAGTATCAATTAATTCTATTCTCTTCAAATTAAATGAGTCCATTGCTACTTTGAATTGTTTAGAAGGCTTTACAAACATACTTATACTACATTTTTCATCAGATTGAGAATATGTAACAACTTCATCTAATTCAATTTTAGTTTCTTTAACTTCATTATTAATCAATTTACTTACTTTAAACACTGGTGCGAGGTATTCATTCCCAATAAAATATCTAATTGGATTTTTTGTTTGCCCTGACATTTCTCGTTCTTTATTTTTTTTCCCAATTAAACCTTCCAACTCATTGGAAATATCATTATCTATAAGATGATTTAAAAAAGTAGATTTACCCTTTCCTGATATTCCAATAACGCCAATCCTCATATCATCCTTAACATAAACTTGATTTATCTCCATGAAATTCCTCCTTTTGGATTTATAATACTTTGATTACTTTAATAAATCAATCTGCTGTTTTATGAATTGATTCTTTAAAATTAATCAATTCATAAAACTTAAAAATAATTCTATAGAACAATCTACAAGTAAATGAAACACTATGAGGTATCAAGATTAGCTAAAATAGGCTTTTTAATGATTACCTTATGATATTTTATTTTTTCGTCGTAAGCGTCAAATAGCGCCCACCTGTCTTTCAGGGGGCGCTTATTATATGCTTTATTTATTCTTATTTGGGACGTGGCAATCTGATGGAATGGTCTTCGACCAGGGCAACAGTTGATCAAGTGCTTCCGAATCAGATAGATCAATTAAAGGTAACTGTTCAAATACGTATGTTAAGTAATTCAAAGGATTCAATTGATTTTCTTTCGCAGTTTCTACAATACTATAAATGATTGCACTTGCTTTTGCACCTTTCATTGATTGGGCAAAGAGCCAAGCTTTTCGACCGATAACGAAGGGTTTGATGGAGCGTTCACTCCTATTATTATCGATTTCCAGGCGTCCATCTTGTAGAAACATCGTTAAACGTGACCATTGGTTTCGGCAATATTTGATAGCTTGTCCGAGTGCGCTTTTTGGAGTAACACGGGAACTTTGTGTTTGTAGCCATACTGAAAAAGCATCCAACACAGGCTGACTACGTTCAAACCGTTCTTTTTGGCGTTCTTCAGGACTAACATCCTTTAATTTTCGCTCGATGACTAATAATTGATTACAGAATTGGAGCCCTTCTTCTGCGGCACAAGGGGTTTCTTTATTCTTTGCTTCCGCAGGCAACACAGTGAGTGCTTCGTCAAATTTTCTACGCGCATGCGCCTTATCTAAGAACTTGGATAAGGTACATTATCCAAGAAGATTGGTTATCCGAGAAGAATTGCTGTATGACTTACAGATACAGTAATTCTTCTTTTTTTCTCGGATAATAATTTGATACATTTTTTATTTTCAGTTCAGAAAATCCGGAATTTCATTTGATATCTGAGGTGTTTTTCTTTCCTCTAAGTTATTGGGGAACCATTTTTCATTCCATTCTTTTAAATGTTTGTTCGCCGTGTTTTGGGAAACTTCCACATAAATCTCAGTCGACTTCAAAGAGGCATGACCTAAAAAGTTCTTAATTACAACCAGGGGTACCCCAGCTTCAAGCATATGGCTGGCAGTTGTATGTCTCATAGAATGAGGTGGATAACTATTAGCACTAAACATTGATGGGTTATCCTTTTTTGCGATAGTTACATACTTCTTGAATATTCCTTCCACGCAGGAAACCGTCATTTGTTCATGTGTTTGGCTTGAAAATATATGTCTTTCTGGTTTACTTTTTATTTTTCTGTGGTCAATATACTGCTGAAGCAGTACGGCACATGCATTGGGAATTCCGATGCGGCGGCTCTTTCCTCCTTTTCCCCTAATATTTAGTGTAGCTCCTTTTTCATGAATCTGAAGTTTCCCCACCGTAAGATCACATATTTCCTGTGCACGAGCTCCACTTGCGTACATAAGACTTAGCAGAATCTTATCCCTGAAACCAATTGTCCGATTTTCATTTGGAAGTGCTAAAAGTATGGTAACCTCCTGACGGGAAAGAATAGCCCTTTGCTTATGTTGTGTTTTCTTCACTGGAATCTTATTTACGCTATTCCTAAAAATAGAAGCCGCAGCAAAGTCCCGGTTTTGTGCATAAGCAGAAAAAGAGGCAACAGCGGACAACCGTTGGTTTTTAGTAGATGCACTACAGCCACGTACTGATTCAATCCATGTGAAAAAGTCTGTTAATGTTTTATAATCAAGCTTGTCAAAAGTGATTTTGTCAGCTTCAATTCCTTTTTCCTTGTACATGAATTCGATGAGCAGACGGAATGCATACTTATAGGATTTTATAGTATTGTGACTTGCACCTACGGAGCACGGAAGATAGGTGGTAATGAAAGCGTCGAGAAGATTTAAAAAGTCTGATGCTTTATTCTTCATAAGCCACCTCTGGGAAAACCTGCAATGTGTAATCCTCAAACAATTCCATGGCCCCAGGATATAATTCGTTGCTGAATTTCAGATATATCTCCGTTTCTTTTAAGCTGTCATGTCCGAGATATATGGATAGATAGGGAACAGAAGCATCAACCGTGCGCCCTGACTTTTCAGCTTCTGCAAAGGATTTAAAGGCATATACATGCCGTAGGCAGTGAAGGCACGGTCCACGCTCCCGTTTTGCCCTTCCTTTCATCGATATTTCGGCATATTTCAGTATGATATTGAACTTATTACGAGCAGCTTTTACTGAAAATGGAACTTCCTGTATTGCACTTGGGAACAGTAACGCTTTAGGTTTCCCTATAACCCCCATTGCAAGACAATATCTTTTAAGGATGGAAGTTAATGTATGGTGCATGGGCACCAGTCGTTGCTTATCTCCTTTGGTACGTTTTAAAGTCAAGATTCCACCATCGAGATCCACATCCTTCATCTCCAAAGTTAGAGTCTCGCCTACACGTAGACCGCAGCCATACATAATTCGGAGCATCATTGGAAACTCAAGCTGGATATAAGGATTCGGTTGTCCCTTTGTAAGGGTAATATTATCAGAGAAGGCAAAAATCCGTTTTAGTTCCTCATCAGAGAAAATATAAGGAATATAATCATCGTAAACCTTGGGGATCGGCGGTATAAAAACCTTAATACCAACACTACTTAAATATCGGAGAAACAGACGTATAACAATAATCTTATTGGCAATGGAACTGCTTTTTCCCTTCAAACTTTTTACCCATCCGGTTATTACAGGTTCAGAAACTGTTTTTTGTTGAAGATTACTATCTGTCAAATAGTTGTCGAAGATGGTAAGGTAATGGCAATCATGGGCATAGCCACTTTTACTGAGTACAGCTTGTCTGAACGATAAGAAGTCGGAAAGTTCGGTCCCAAGGATGCTTTTAAAGTCTGACATAACTTTGCCTCCCATATAGAAATTCTTCGAACACACCGGAAGGTGTCGGCACCGCTATTGCATACTCCCGTAATCGTTCTATATCAACTTTTGCATAATGCTTTATCGCGTCTGGATCCGTATGTCCCAGTACTTTTCGTACAACATCATATGGTACTTGTTCATTAACCATTGAGCTCGCGAGAGATGACCGAAATGTATGGACACCATGCCTTTTACCTGAAATATCAATGCCGGCTTTCCGAAAATATTTTGTTGTTGCAAATCTAAGGGCTGAAGTCGTTATTCCCTGATAAGGGGCATTCTGTCGAAGAAATATTGGGCATTCATTATTAACTGCCGGACGTGCATTATTAATGTAATTCATAATAGCATCTTTTATTTCTGGAAGTAACGGTAATTCTAGCGGTTGCAGGTTTTTTTCCTGAACTATATGAATAGAATTTCCTTCGAAATCTATATTGTCAAAAGTCAAACGTGCGATATCTCCAGAACGCATTCCCAACCGCGTAGCAAGTAGGAGCATTGCGTAATAGCGTATTCCGCTTTTACTTGATTGGTTTATGGCGTTTTCAAACTTGAGGATTTCTTCCTCCGAGTATGTGGAAGGTATTACAAATGCTCTTGCAAAATGAGGAACAATGGTGGAATAATCATATTTAACCACGTCATTTTTGTAAAGATGTTTAAGGAACATTCGGATAACTGCCCATGCGTCCCTATTATGAAACATCAAACATGATTTACATATCTGTGTAGAATTTATATCCCGTATGTTATTACATCCTAACTCCATCAGAAAGGTCAGAAAAACTTCGCAGAACTTCTTTTTTCCTTTAATGGTTTCAACGCGATTTCCATTCTGGTCACAGAAAGACAGGTAATTTTCAAGCAAAACCGCATAGTTCTCCGGCAACTTAGCAGATGATTTCTTCCGTTGAGGAGAGTACATCCTTCCATCGCTATAATCGCTTAATCTTCCTACTACTGTAATAATCATTTTTTGAAAAGAAACACTTAATTCACGAGTAGAAATGTAATGCTTAATAAAAGCATCCCCGATTCCGGACGAATATGCAGGTATTTCATTCTGCTTCATATACAGTTCAAGGTTTTTTAATATTCGATGATAATTGTTCAGCGTTTCCCTGCCGTAGCATTTTAATTGAAGCTGTTCTAACAATCCTTGGATCAGTTGTTCGACTGGCCGATTTCTTTTTCCCAAAAGGTATACCTCCTATACAAGATTGTGTATGGTTACATTTTCATCATTGTATAAGAGGACAATAATTATTCGAGAAAAAAGGCAAGGAATAAAATAATTAAGTGGAATTTCTCATTTCTTCTCGGATAATGCGCCTTATCTAAGAACTTGGATAAGGTACACGTACGGCGAAAATTTGATGAGTCGCTCAAAGCTCTCAAGGGGGCACCACCTGGTGTTGGTCGTTCAACAGTTGCCAAGAAAGGACTAGACTTTTGTAATAAACTGTTTGCAATTGAACGTAAGAACAAAGGTCTAAGTGCTGAAGAACGGCTCCATATAAGACAGAACGACAGTCAGCCTGTGCTTGATGCTTATTTGGTATGGCTAAAAGAACAACAGGAACTTGTGACACCTAAATCAGCAACTGGAATGGCAATCTCTTATACGCTGAAGCAGTGGCCAAAGCTAATCACGTTTATGAAGGATGGACGTATCGAGATCGACAACAATCGAGCAGAGAGGTCCATCAAACCGTTCGTTATCGGACGGAAAAACTGGCTATTTGCAGCTTCAACGAATGGTGCGAACTCCAGCGCAATCATCTACAGTCTCGTAGAGACTGCCAAAGAGAATGGATTGAACCCGTTCTTCTATCTACAATATCTTTTCGAAGAACTTCCGCAGTTCGATATGGAAGAGAATCTAAAAATTGAACATCTTTTGCCTTGGTCGAAAGACCTCCCAGCTGATTGCTATATTCAATCAAAGAAATAAGAAATGCCTTTCTGACAAAAAAGTCGGAAAGGCATTTTCTTTTATAAGAAACAATGTGTTCATTATTTGACGCTTACGAAAAAACCACCTAACCATTATTGTGAAGTTAATTATCACATATGGGTTAGTTGGTTAGAAGGTGGGGTATATTTGACGCTTACTTTTCGTCAATAAAAGATAAATTTTCTTCGACAATTGAGAAGAAAATTTTGGTAGATATTGTAAGGTAATAGGTTAATAAAAATAAAAACATATTTTTTTGAAATAATTAGAGGTCTCATTCTTTAAAAATGAATCCATTCCAAAAGGTAAAATAAGACTTGAATTCTGGGAAATGAGGTTTGAATAAAGAGTGTACGATGCTAACGTTTTAATGTTAGCATCGTTTCCACTTCCAGAAACTTCTTTAGAATTCACAAAACTTAATATCGTTTATTTTATTATCGTTAGAAGAATTATTATTTAGAGCCAACTCATACTCATTAATAAATTCACTAAATTCTTTACTAAAATCATCTTTACGAATTTTACCTTCAGTTGCTCTAAATGTATTAAATAATTCTTGGTGTACTTTGTTTTCAATGAGATTTTATAAAGATTGAATATTTCTATTCGATAGAATATTACTTATAATTTTTGTTTATTAAATATTCTTGTTTAGCATTTAAATGCTCATTTCTATCGTTTCTAAAATTATCGATGCTTTTTACATTTATATTTTGTAAGAGTAGCGATACTATGTTTTTGTTTTTTTACTTGGATATAAGCTTTATGACCATCATGGGAAACAGCTATATCATCTTCTACTTCTATATAAATTTTAAATTATTTATTGCAATAAGAATAAGATTCGCTTTTTGAAAATTAAATCCTTTGATTGCTTAAGTGCCACCATTTTCAAATGTCACTTGATTGGACAAAAGTAAACACACCTTGAATTATATTTTATAAATATATTAATTATATCTTTTTTCATAATAAAAAGAATCTTTTTGAAAAAGGTTCAAAATTAAATTTAGAAGTACAAATAATCCACAAACTTCGGCATCGTCTCCGTCTTATGTAACTTATGCCTAAAGTAGCTATTTGATAGAATGGGTAGTTCGGATCACTATTTTGCCCTGCCTACACATTTTTCGGAAACAATATACGTGGTTTCTATTGCTTGTATCGAGTGAAAGCTGTCGAGTACGTCCTTTCACTTGACTGGTTTCGCGGGATACAGGACACTCCATGAATGGATGCTGTTTTGAAACGGACTTAACTTTTTTGTGTCTAAGATATTAACGTAGATCCAAAAGTTATCCGATTTTTAAATTAGATTGAATTTTAAATGTTCAATAAAAAGTATAAAATAGTTAAATAACGTTATTTAATGCACTATGATATGGTAATATTTAATTATATTGTTACATGCTGAATTTACTATATAGGGGTTGAATTGGTGATGCAAAATTTAATTAATCCGTTCGTGAAGTTTGTTAAGCAATATGATATCTCGATGTCAGATTATACGAAGATATTCGATGAATATACAGAAACAGTACAGTATGAAGTCGAGTCCGAAATCAATAAAACCATTATTAATCTAATGAGAAGTGAGCCTACATCTATTATTATCACAGGTAATGCAGGAGATGGTAAAACACGCATTTGTAGAAATGTTTATGAAAATCTTACAGGTGTTCAACTAGAAAAATGGGACCCTAAAGGCATTGAAGAAGTAAAAGTTAGTGGTAAAATAATTCGAATCATTAAAGACTTTTCAGAGTTACAAGATAACGTTATCAACCAAGAATTAGTGCGACTTCAAAACGCTATTGCAAATCAAAATGAGTGTTATTTGATTGCTGCGAATGAAGGGAAGCTTACGCATGCTTTAGTGAAAAATCCGGAACTAAAAGCATTATATGATATCGTCACAAGCCAACTATCGGACCGTACAGCACCTAAACCACAGCGTTTGCATATTTACAATTTACTCCATACATCAAGCTCTATTTATGCCTTGAAGATTTTGCAAGAGTGGAATAAAAAAGACAATTGGACGACTTGTAGTGCTTGTAAGCAGCAAAGAAAATGTATCATCTTTCATAATCATAATAAGTTGAAAGAAAAGGATGTACAGGTATTAATTAATCGTATTTATCGTTCGCTAGACGCGAGTCAAACACATATGACTATGCGAGAATTACTAATCCAGCTAGCATATGTTCAAATTGGTGGTCTAAGTTGTGAAGCTATTCATCAGGCAAAAGGAGAAGCTTTACAAGAACAGGCCCGCAAAGTGTATTATGAGAATTTATTTGGACATTCGGCTTCTGCTGATTTCTTTGAAAAAATCCCTGGCTTTATGGAAATTAAAAAGTATGATCCGGGTTTACTTTCAAATTCTAAAGTAGATGATTTTATCTTTAATGGGGATTTGTCAGGTGACGATAGTGCTGAGGAGCATGATCGTTTGTTTAGTGTGAATATTGATACCGAATATGGTTATTTTAAGCAAGAATTACATCAGTACCGTTCATTATATAAAACAGATGAAAATTTAGGTGTAGTACTCGCAAATAATTGGCTACCTCGTTTAAGAAGGAAATATTATTTTGAATCCAAATCATCGTTACCCGTTGCGACTTCAAATGAAAAAAGTATGATAGCTTTTAAGTTTAGACAAAATTTCTTGCAAATATTAAAAAATGAAATGGTCGATCCAGTCATTCAAAAAAGCTTAATAAGAGGGTTAAATCAATACTTTGCCAAACAAATTGTTTATTCGCCCACTAATGCGTTATACGTGGTAAATGAAAATTTATTTATTTACCGCATTATCGAATTTTCTAATCTCGGATGGAATGTTGAAAAGAAAGATAGGGATTTAGACTATGCTGCAAGTAGTATTTGTTTAGAGGTAGATGGCATACAGTTGAAAATTAACCTTCTGTTATTTGAATACTTAATGCGACTTGCAAATGGTGGCCTACCACATATTTTAAGTGACGATGTAGAGATTCTAATTAATAATTTTAAAAACAAGTTAATTAGGTCAAATGACACTAAAGATAATATTTTAGAAATCTTAAAATATAATCAGAGGCAAGATGCGTATGTACTACGTCAAATTACAGTTAATGGTCAGGGTTCAAATGAAATAGATTTAGAACCTGAATTTGATTAATGGGGTGATGACTATGGAAACTCAAGTAGCAGATAAACAATTTTATTCTAATAAATTATCGGAGCAAATTTGGGGGCATCGTTTTACAGATGGTCAACGTGGTGTCGAATATGTTTTGGAATTTTTAAATGTTATAGCTGGGGCTAATTACAAGCTGGATGCGACACATTATTCTCGTAAAAAAATGGAGCTTTTTAGACAGTTTGTATTTGAAGGGGAAAAACACGGAGCAGTAAAAAAAGGTGAACCGAGCTATCTAGAATTTTCACTTGAAGAAAAAGAGAAGTTAATTAAAGAACTAGGTATTCAAAAAAATGATTTAGAGGACTTACAATTATTTTTCAAAAATTTACGAGTTGAACTATTAAGAGCGGAAGGAAAAGCAATGGATCGCTCATGGTATGCACAGATGCTGTTTCCTTTAAATGAGGCCCTCTTATTTTTTGAATTACGTTCTAGAAAAAAAGGTGACAATGAAGTAAATGCATTTGAACGTAACTTTTTTGCACGTGGTGGAGAATTATATTATTTAATGTTAACGTATGGAACTGCCCATGATAGTAAATTAAGAACGTCGATTGAGACCCAATTTAAACGTTTAATGAGTGGTAACCAAAATATTGGACGCATTGTAAATTCAATTTGTAAATCTTTGAATGAAGAGGCGCAATTTGATTATAATCAACCATTGAGTAAATCGGTTTTATTACAAAAAACACAGGAACTTTTGGAGCAATACGAAGGTGCAGCTAAAAGTGAGTATCCGACTTTACCAGATACTAATAAAGATATTTATCGAGTAATGGCGGAAGATTTAAATGCATTAATGAAAATAAATGTAGATATTTATGAGTTTATGGGAATGTTGACGTCTCTCGTAAACTTCCATATTTATAGTTACATGATGACACAAGCTAGTGAGTATATTGGGGAGCAATACAAATTGTTTATTGATTGTATGGACGGTGCCAATCCACATATTAAACGTTTAGCTCAGCATGCCTTTAAAGATAATGAACGCATTGTTAAGGAATGTTTTGATAGACATACAGATAAGCATTTAGAAACATTACTTCCGGCAAGTGATGCTGAAACAAAAATAATGAAATGGAAAGAAGCCGCTAATAATAGTCAAGCTATGCTTGTCGATAACTATAAGCAATTCTTTAAGGATTTGAAATATTCCAAGTTACAAGATGCTAGTAAACTAGAACTGATTAGTACACTTGTTGAGGATAATAAGCAAGCGTATAAATTACTTGTACAGAAAATTAAGGAAATCTCACGTAAAGACATGTCGAAACAAAGTACGATTTTAAATATCTTATCACGTGATGGTGGCTTTATGATAAGTAGTCGAGGTGTACAAGCTCGCTATACATTATCCGATAATTTGTTGAGCGTATTTGTTTGTGTCTTATTAGATGAGGCACCACAAATGTCTTTTCAAGAATTTAAGCGCAAGTTATATGAGCGCTATCATATTGTCATTGCTGAAGATGAAGCAACGCAGTCAGGCATTTATGCGGCCGAACGAATCAATTTACGTTGTTTTATCGATAATGGAACACAATTAAGATCAAAATTAGCGAAAAATGGTTTATTAGAAGAATACTCAGATGCAACAGCATTAATAAAAAATCCTTATTTCAAACAAGGAGCTGTTTAGTGTGGAAATGACGATGAAAGAGATTGAAAGAAGTTCAATTGCAGGAGACTGGGTTTTTGATTATATTAAACAATTTATTAATGAAAATCAAATGGCTGTTGAGCAAAAAACCATTTTAAAAGTAGAGCATATGCCAAATGAATTTATCCCAGCAATTATTAATAGCATTGAATCGAGAAAAGTGGAGTTAGCTAATGATTTGCAATTAGTACTGAAAACAGTTCAAGCTGTAGAAGGATATGAAACTTTAACTTTGCAAGAGCATGAAACAATCGTTTGGTTAAGAAATAACATTGGTAAAAATCAAATCATTGTTTTAGTTGTAAATGAAGAGCGTCCTGAAGGACAAAGTTTGAAAGATATTGTGGCAATTAATGAAAGTGTATTATTGTCGCAAGTAGGGTTAGATGCTTTAAGGAGTTATTTAGAAGATGCTGATTTGTTATCGGTCGCTGATATTAACCAATTAATGAAATTTATTTATTGCTATCAAGAAATTACGGATATGCAATTGTATACATTAGTTGATTTCATAACCCAAGTTGTAAGTGGAGAGGTCAATGATATTCATCTAAAGATTGCAGCAGCTTATCCATATTTACAACTGTTTAAAGCGAAAAATATAGATTTAAAGAATAAACAAAAATTCACAAAAGAGCTACGTCGGAACTATTATTTAGGCTCATTAAGAAAATCTATGACGCAAATTTTAAATGTTGAACAGCTGATGAATAGTGGGGACCGTTTTATTACTAATGAGCGTGAGTCAGGTTATTCAAGTTCAGTCTGGGAAATATATGAAAATGACGTTGCGCGATTTAAACAAGATATAGAAGATTTTTTATATCGAAAAAATAAGAATCTCTTACAAATTGAATATAGTGAAGCCGAGAAAGTGTTTAATTTTAAAGAAAGTCGCAAATTAAAAGACCGTTTAATGAATATATATGAAGATGTACAAGATCGATTTGATGAGTTAATTCAAAAAGCTGAAATGGTTAATGAAAAATCACGCCTTGAAGATCAAAAAACTCAGTCAGAGACAGAGATTATCGAAGCGATTAATGCAATAGAGGGAAAAACTGATATTGAAACGATTCGAGAGTTTCGTGAAAATTATCAAACAGAGCTAGAAGAAGCAGGTGTTATTCGCTCTATTAAAAGTCTAGAGAGTAAATTAGAAACACCTTCTGAATACAGTGATGTTATCACTGCTGTTTTAAGTGAAAGTATTGTACTTTTAGAAGGATTGGATAATCAAGACTTTGAAGGAAAAGTTTGTTTTAAAGTATTACCTCGAACGACTAATTTGAATGAAGATTTAGCAACAGCTTTAAATTTCCACTTGAATTTACTGTGTAAATTCAATAAGCATATGGAAGTAAAGTTAGTTACAGCTGATGAAACGGTACATACTACTCCTGAAGAACTTACATTTGATTTAGAAATGGTTGTAATAAATTCAAATGGAGAGACTTTAGTATCTGAGAAAGCCTTATTTGCATTAGATTGTACAATGCTTGATACAAAAACTACTTCATTTTATGAATTTATAGAGAAAATAAAGAATGAAGAATCTTTAGGTTATGTAGAAGTGCGAGATGGTCGACATGTATTTAGGACCTTTGAAAGCGAACTAGAATTAGTGCGGGCATTATCTAAAATTGAAGATCCAGCATTAAGCCGACATATTCAGTATTTTCAAGGCTTTTTAGTACAGTATCAGAAGTTACTAGTAGACATTGTAAATGGTCAATTTACAAATGATGTTTTTGATGTATTAGAGAAATTAGTTTTAGATTTACTAGATCATTGCTATGACAGTGTAAATGCAGTCGATAAAGTATATGAGTTGTTCAATAGTATAGCGACAGTTCGAGTATTAAATCAAAATGATTTAGTAGAACAAGCTACACTAACGGTGTTTCATCCAATGCGCTTAATAGGCTATATGTCGAAATTTATTAGGCTAGAAAAGCTATACGATGAGCTTTTAGACAAAGATTATGCGGTTAATCGTGTAAGTGAAGTTGCGGATATGAAGAAATATCGTGAGTATTTAATGGCTAAGTTAGGGGAAGTACCACCAGCTTATATTGCTAGAAAGTCCACAGGTGCACTTTACTTATTAGAATCAGAAAGATACGGTGAAGGGATTTATGATCTCGAATCTTTAAGTGCAAATACGTTAGAAAAAGCAGAGCTATTTGCCACAGAAGTACAGCGAGTAACGAAGGATTATTTAAGTGTATATCCATTTGCCAAAGATTGTTTAAATGTTTTATTTATGTATGTTACAAACGAGAGCTATATTATTAAATCGATTGATAACATTTTAAAAAATACAAACGTACAAAAATTGAATATTTCAATATATAGCAAAGGGCAGTCGTCCTTTATTTATCATCGACTAAGCCAATGGATTAAAACTCGTGAAGACTTGATTGTACCACTAATTCATTTAGGGGGATTACCTAAAGTAGAAATTAGCTTGGTACCTCACGAACCAGATTCTTCAGTGCTAGAGCTAGTTAAAAATACTCTTAGTGATTACGATTTGGCATTCTTTATCGATTTTTTAACACAAGTATCAAGTTCAACAATTAAAAAGGCATTTTTTGAGACAGAAGTTGCACCATGTAATTTAACAGATCATCAATGGGCAATTTTCGATGAAGTAGGTTATATAAGCAGTCAAGGGGGTTCACGCCATATTAATTATGTGGCACATGAATTGCCAGAGGTGCTTGCAGATTTTTATAATCTTCAATACATTATTAATAAAAAGGATGCACGTCTAAAGTCGAATAAGGTCCAACTATTAAAAGCGGAAATTACAACAGCTGAAAACGAGCAAAATAAGCTTTATGAGCAGATGCATGATTTATTTAATTGGGTGGTAGCCTACGATAAATATATCGATCCGTTAATAGCAAAACAAATTACAACTAAAGCTGAGATTATTAAGTATTCAATTGTTCAAAAAGCGCAGCACGATGTTAAAGTATTAATTTCATCATCTGAAAGTTTGAATCGCTTATTAAATGAAACGGAAAATTATTATTATCACGATCGATTAGCGAATCGTTTAAAGGATTTACTAGGCATTAAAATGATTGATTCAAGTGTAACCCAGGACATTGTTTTAAAAACTAAATCACTATCGGGGGCATCGGTATTACGTTCATTGGGTGCAGGTAAGTTTATGCATGAATTGCTATCGATCTATCTAACTTTAAAAAAAGAAGAACAGAAGCAAGTAGAAAGGAAAATCCATATTTGGTCTGCATGTGATGAGTTAGATTGGTTTAGAACAAAATCGAAGCGACCAGATTTATTGCATACTATTATTGAACCGGACATCGAAAATCGAAAGTTTGTAATTACACTACGTTTAGTTGAGCTTAAGTTAATTCACCGACAATCTTACGAGCAAGAGAGTACAGATGCATTAGCGCAATTAAATGCAGGTGTAGAGACTTTACGGAAATATTTTGGTCAGCTTGATATGATGTTGGATAAAGATAATCGTTTAGAAACATTTTATAAACACCTAATGCATAATCGAGCGTATAAGCCTGAAGAATTAATTTATATGCGTCAACTACGTATGGGCACTGATTGGGACATTGAATTTAACTTTGAGAAGCAGGCAGACGTTTACATTTATTCACACGATGATCAATTCGTAGATAAAACCATGATATCTGTTGGACATTATCAAGATTGTTATGAAGAGGGACAGGAATGTAACACCTATACGCGTAGCTATATCTTGAATGCCCTTAAAGTTCCGCAAGAAGTAGCGACACCAATAGTAGAAGAGTATGCTGTATCAAAATTTGAAGAACATTTAAGTCAAGTTGCTGAAGCTTTTGGACTTGAGTGTGAGCCTAATATAAATGAGGATGAAGAGATTCCCGCAATTCCTGAATTAGATGGAGACGGTGAACAACCTGAAACACCAAATGAAGAGGATGAAGGAAATCTTCATACACCCCCAACTAGTAGTGACGTTGAATCTAAGCCTAATTTGGAAGAGGTAAAACTTAATTATCCAGAGGTAGTAGCATTAGCTAACATAACTGAATCACACGAACCATTAGCAAAACGTATGGAAAATGCTCAGATGCTTGCTAATAATTTTAAGTTGAAATTAGAAAGTGGTTTGCGCCAAAACAATATAAATTTATCTATTAAAAACACAATAATCGGAGCCAATATTATGCGATTTGAAGGGATAATCCCAGTCACTGAAAAATTTAGCTCTATTAAAGCTAAAGAGAGTGATATGGCGATGTGGCTTCAAATTCCTGATGCACCTCGTGTAATGAATACAGGAAAAGTTGTGATTGATGTAAATCGTCAAAATCCGGATACGATTTATTTTAAAGAATTTATGCAATTTGTTAGAACGCAAATTTCAGCAGAAGATATTGATAAAAAAGCAGTTGTTCCAGTAGGTTTAAGTCCATTGAATGAAGTAATGTATATGGATTTAAATGATACAATTGCACATATTTTAGTGGCTGGTACAACAGGTAGTGGTAAAAGTGTCAGCTTAAATGCGATGGTTTTAGCAATGATGTGCTTATATGATGAGCAAAAGTTACGATTTACATTTATTGATCCAAAACAGGTAGAATTTAATGTTTATAAAAATGTGCGCCATACAGATAAGGTTTTAACAGATTTAGAAGAAACGGCAGATTACTTGGAAGAAATAGCAGCATTAATGGATGCTAGATATGAAAAACTAAGTGAAATCGGGGCTAGAAATATTGCAGCGTACAACCGCCGATGCCGTAGTAACAAACAGCCAGAAATGAGCCGATTAATCATTGTATTTGACGAATTTGCCGACTTCATGATTCAGGATAAAGAAATTGCCAAGCGTATTAAAGATGCAATTCAACGTTTGGGACAAAAATCTCGTGCAGCGGGCATTCATCTAATTATTTGTACGCAATCTCCAAAGGCGGACGTCATTGATACGAATACTCGAAACAATTTAACAGGACGAATTTGTTTACGTGTAAGCGATAGCAACGCTTCAAATGTAGTAATCGACGAACCAGGAGCAGAACTACTAGCAGGTAAAGGTGATTACCTGATGAGAGGCAACTATAATCGATTAGAACGTGGAATGAGCCCTTATTTAGATGATGAAACGCTCGATGAGTTACTATATTATTTCAAAAATTAATCAATAGATGAGGTAAGCATTTAAAGATGCTTACTTCATTTTTAAAAGGATGAGATCAATGGGTTTTGGACAGCATCAAACATTTTATTTAAGACAACAATGGCTAACAAAGGGTCTAATTGAAGTGGATAAAAATCCTCGCTTTTTTTATGAACCGGATCACTTTGAGGTTTTAGGCGTAGGGAAAAATATGGCGAAGTCTATCCGTTATTGGTTGGGTGCAACGAAATTGGTGAAAGAAAAACGCTCAATAAAAACCGAATTACATCTTACAGAACTAGGGGAAGCTGTTTTCAACTATGACCGATATGTAAAATCTCGCTTTACGTTATCAATTTTACATTACTTATTAGTAGCAGAAAAAAATGAAGCATCGACATGGTTTTGGTTCTTTAATGTGTTCAATGACCGTGTATTTACGAAGGCACTCTTGTATTCACAGCTAGAACAATGGGCAAAAGATACTTTTGAAAAAGACGTATCAATAAATTCTTTAAAAAGAGATGTAGATTGCCTACTTCAGTTATATACGACGAAGTCTTACATTAACCAAACACCTGAAGATGTCATTAAAAGTCCTTTTGAATCATTAAATTTAGTTCAATCAACGACAGAGACGCATTATATAAAAATGCCATTAAAACATAGCATCACAGCTGAGTGTCTTTACATAACATTATTAATTTATCTGAATAAATATGGTGTAAAAGAAGTAGGTTTAAACGATTTGATAAATGAGCCAGAGCTTTGGGGAAGAGTGTTTAATTTAGGGCGCGATGAAATTATTGATTATCTGGACAAGCTGCAAGAGAAATATGGGGTCATTTTCACACGAACAAACCGTTTAGACGTTGTTCGAATAGAGCGTGAAGTTCAGTGGGACGAGGTATTGAAATCAGTTTATGAAAATGAGGTATTAGTGTAATGAGCTTCCAACCAAGTATTAATTTGATGTATGACATTGGAAAAGCTCAGTTATTTGAGCATTATGTTCCTAATATTAAGCAGCTTGATATCATGCAGGATATTTTGCATAGTTTGATGGAAGAGGAGCAGCATGCCCACTTATTAATAGGTCCTTATGGAGCTGGTAAGTCCTTAGTGGGTGCAATGACAACTACTTTATTAACACAACAACGCCAAACAAAAGAAATTAAACAATTCTTTAAAGATGTTTATACGGTTAGTAGTGAATTAGAAATACAAATGCGTGAACAGCTTTCTAGGCGTACATTTAAATGGGTTCCAATTACAATTACGGGGAAAAGCGGAGATTTTGAAACAATTATTTTGGAAAGCATCCAAAAACAAACATTATCGAGAGAAATACAAGTTAATTTAAAACATGACGCTACCTATATTTTAGGTTTAATTGAGACGTGGGAAACGGAATTTCCTATAGCATACCACACGCTAGCAGAGGTACTTGAAGGTGTAGAATATACAGTTGAAATGCTACGAGAGAAGCTAGCTCTCGGAGATAGTGCTGCTGTGGCATTATTTAAATCAATTTATTCCGATATAGCTCTAGGAACGCCCTATCATAATCCAATCAAGCTAGATTTTATTGAGCAGATTCAATTTATTTTTGAACAACTTGCGAAGAAAAAGCTGGGTCTTGTTATTGTATTTGATGAATTCGGACGTTTTTTACAAACGGTATCTAATGCGAAGATTTATGAAACAATGCAACAAATTCAGGATTTGGCTGAGTTAGTAAATCGTCAAGCAAATGCAGGTTTATTAATGATTACTCATACAGGGTTGCAGCAATACGCAAATGCAAACGCTAATTTAACACAAGATGAGCTAGATCGTGTCGAAAAGCGATTTACAGAGCATCATTTAGTCAGTGATTCATCTATTTTTTATCGTTCGGCCCACAAGTTGCTGAATAAACAAGTTGGCTTTGCTGCAGATATGTTCTTAGCGAAAGACTTTGAGCAATTGCATAATTTTATTATGAGATACAATTTGTTCGCTGAAATGACACATGAAGAGATTGAGGGAACAATCATTGAAGGGTGTAAGCCTATTCATCCACTAACTATTCAATTATTACCTGCTATCTCAAATGTACTTGGACAAAATGACCGTACATTATATATGTTTTTAAATCAGTTTGATATAGATGCTACACAAGGCAATTGGTATTATGTTGATGAATTATTTGAATATTTCTATCCGGATACTTCAATGCTATTAACACTAGATTCAATGCATTTTTACCGTCTAGCATTAACATATAAAGTATCTGAACCAGCACTTCGTTTAGTTAAATTAGGAACGTTATTGAATCTTGTAAATAATCGTTATCTATTAACGAAAGACTTTTTGCAATTTTCATTAGGACTAGAGGAGAATACAGTTCAAGAAGTTATTGATGAATTGATAGAAGTAAAATTGCTACGCTTTAACCCGTTTACTAAAAGCTTTGAACTTTACGAAGGCTCGTTGGTTAATTTTGAAACGCTTTTCAAAGAAGTCCATCAAAAGGTAGTAACTACTGATGTTATGAGAATTGAAGCTATCGAAAAAATATTTGATCAGCCATACTATTTACCGCTAGGATATAATACAGCCAAAAGTATGACGCGTTTTATTGAAACTAAGTTTGTTTTTGGCAATCAATCTGTTTCAGCGGAGCAATTTAAAGATGGTACAATCATCTACATCATTGCGAAGAATGAAAAAGAATGTCTACAAATAGAGACTAGTATTCGAGAATATTCGAATGATGACATATTGTTCGTTTTAACGGACATTAATTTATCGAAAATTAGTGAGCAGGTTGAAGAATATCTAGTTTTAAACCATATGCTGAGCAATTCAGAAATTCTAAATCAAGATTATAATTTACAAAAAGAAATAGAAATGCGAATTGAAACATGTAGTCACAAGGTACAACAGCACCTAATGCCATTGAAAAATTTTAAGGACTTGCATGTTCAATATTATTTAGCTGGTTTCCCACTCCCAATTTCAAGTATTTATGATTTTGAAAGATGTATTGATCAGTGGATGTTTGATCGCTTCCCAAATACGCCGGAAGTACGAAATGAGAGTTTTAATAAGTGGAATATCATGCCGATTCAACGTAAAGCTACTATCAGTTTATTAGATCAAATCATTGATCCATCATTTGATGGAAACTTTAACATCGAAGGTAATGGGCCAGACTATTTAATATTCGCTACAACTTTTAAAAATTTAAAATTTAATTTTACGGATTTAGATAATCAAGAAACAAGAGGGCTATCTTTGCTAAGAGGAAAATTATGCGAAGCCTTAGAGGAAAGTTCTCGCAACTCAATTTATAGCTTGTTTGAAATTGCCTTAAATAAACCATTCGGTATAAGAGCACCGCTCGTTCCTCTATTAGTTATATCTTTATTAAAAGATAAATGGCATCAAATGGCGTTTTACTCGAACGATTTTAACTTAGCAGACTTAAATGCGACTATGATTTATGAAATTCTGAATCACGCTGCGGATTTTTATGAATATGAAATTTATAGTTTAACTGCTGAAATGGAAGAAATGCTCGAGCAATTGAATGAAGTATTTTGCAACGATAATACGGTTATTCATCCCAACATCATTTTTAAACAACTATATCAATGGTTATTATCGTTACCTAAATTTACACAAATAACGGAAAAGCAACCGGAAAACTATTTGAAGTTTAAACAAATTATTAGAGCGAGTGAAACGGATCCGTTAGCAGCATGTAAATTAATGTTAGATCTAGCACTAAAAAAGGATGAATTAGTCCAGTTGAAAGAAACATTAATATCATTTGTTGATTGTTTTAAGTCTGTTATCATTAATGAAACTAAGGCTTTGTTTTGTGTTTCTAACTCAAGTGAAATCAAAACAAAATATGCTAACCATATTCAGAATTCACCTCAATTGTTTGAACTAGTAGAGTTGATGGAAGATGAAGCGAACATAGATAAGTATATTTTCAAAGTAGTAGGAATTCGTTTAGAAGATTGGTCTGATATAACGTATGATTCTTATTTTGCTACGCTTACTCAGCTTTTAACAGTGAAGGATGAGGAAGCAATTCGTATTTTAAATGGTGACCAAGTATTACTGACGATTAAAGAAGTAGAATTATCGATTAAAGGGAAAAATATATATGACCATGTGAACAGGATTGTAACGAGTGGTGGGCGAACGATGAACCCTGATGAAGTGAAGTATATTCTTTATCAAATCTTGCAAGAGATTTGATAGGAGGCTATATGCTACCTTTACAGCAACACGCATATGAATTATACAAAATTTTTTGTTGGTTAGATGAAGGACATTATTCAGAGTTTGAATTTCCAAGCGAATGGTTAAACTTAGCCGCTGGTGTAGTTGATGTTAAAATCGTTCCAAGATTATATGATTCGACAATTTATTGGTGTGGAATTGCTATGGATCGTGAAAAAGAACGAGGAAAGTTATGGTCTGAGTTTACAAAGGAGTTAACTATTTTTAATTTTTCATGGGGAGCAATGGAAAGTTATATAAAAATGGTCTGCCCGGAATTGTATGATCACAAAAGTAAAATACGTAAAAACGCTACAATAGAGAGCGCTAAGAAATATCTTAGTGAAAATAGTTTTTTTATTGACATCATAGAATATGCTGACACATATAATAAGCTTTTTGAATTAATGTTTAAAAAAATGCCTAATGAAATTCCTGGAGATTTTAATAGTGTTTCATATAATGTAAAAGGGCTAAGTCTAGCCAAATGTGTTAGAAATTTATTTGCTCATGGGGCAAGAAAACTACCAGACTTAGATGAAGTAGAAGATATTCGAATAGAAGATATTGATCTAGTACTAGATATAAAAATGATACACTTTGCAACAAGGGCTATTTTATTTACGCTACAATTTTTATTGATTCGAAAATATAGTGACTCAGGCATTTTAATTGCAGATCCGTCAATGTTTGATTTTTCTGTTCCAGAAAAATTTGAAGAGGGAATACCATTGTCATTAATGCTAAAAAGTCTACATCTAGATTATGTTATAACAACTGAAAATTTAACATTAGATATTTAGAAAAAAGCGAATCGACAAATTAGTTCGATTCGCTTTTTTCTTATGAATATGAACAAACACACGGAATAGTATCATCTTTTTCACTCAAGTATTTTTCAATACCATCACGGTCCATTAATTCACGATATTCACGTAATGTGAAAGCTTTGCTATTTCTTTTTAAAATTGATACATCTTTATCAAACTTTTCACGGAAACGTTCTTCCATAGCTTCTTGTTCCATATATTGATCTGGCCAGACCTTGTATAGTAGTGCATAGTGACCTAATCCACCACGTACACAACGTCCCGCACAGTTAGCGTGCGAGAAACCTAATCCATACATACGTGGCAATGCGATTTTCCACTCATCACGAATTATTTTCTTCGTATTAAGATCTTCTGTGAACGTTTCAATCATCGGAAAGCGCGTTGCAATAGGCTCGATTGGATTATGCTCATAAAAGTTTTGTAGATTGATAGCACGGTGTTGCTCGTGTGGCCCAATACCAAAGTATAAAATTGGTTCTAAATTATGTTCATCACGTAATTCTTCCAAGTAAATAAGTGTTTGGCGTACTTTTAATTCTTCTGAACATTTCGCCATACGTGAATTACCTAAAAAGCGTACGTCATGGAATACCTCTTCAGGCGTACGACCATCTACTCTATATGTAATTTCCAAACCAATATATTCTGCAACTTCTTCCATGAAACGATAATTATCAATATCTTCCCATAAAGTGTCCGTGAAGAATAACACACAGTTTTCTTTACCATACTTTTGTACAATATGATAAGCCACATAGGCTGATGAGGCTCCCCCACTAAACATAGCAACATGTACCATTTTTCTACCAGAATTATTTTCGGTAGTTCCAGCATTTAAAGAACCTAAAACATTTGAGCTGCTACCAGTTTTTTTTATTTTAGCCTTATTCACATTCATGTTTAAACGCCTCCTAAACAAACCGAATTATACCATTGATATATTGCTTATTCTATAATACCGAAGAAAACGGTAAATATATATAATTTAATTTATTTATTATAGAAAATTTCACTATCGTTGCGTAAGTTTAACGGAATATTTAGTCTTCTAGATATTCCGTTTGAGAAGAAAAACATTGAGTACCAGGTTCTCGTTGAATTCAGAATTGAGTTAGAACCTGGTACCGATCACTATGTTAGAAAATCTGCTAGAAAGTAACCGCCCATAACATCGATTATGGGCGGTGATGTACTTTACATCAAGAACTATTACTAGAGTATTATGAAGAGACCAAATGTAAGTTTATAAAGGTATGATCTAAAAGAGAATAAATTAGGATAGGAACGAAGTATAGCAGTGTATTTTTAACTGCTATACGTTTTTTTGTTTTGTACTATATACTGTTAACTAAATAAATCTTTAGATTGAATACATTAGACCTAAAATGGTAAAAAGAATACGTGTACATAGGTGTCTTTTAATAACTTTATTTGTTATTATTGAGGTTATTAAGTGGTGAATTATTTTGGATATGTATCTGGGGGGAGTGACATGTTCTGTATTGCTTATCGAAAAATAAAAGTTAAAGATAAAAGTGGATCTTTAAGTGGAATTGTAATACATGATGAATGTGTTGAGAATCAAGGATTCTGTCTATATCAAGAAGACAATGGAGTTATTAATTTAAAATATTATAAGAAGATAAATAGTCGTTTAGAAACAGGGTTATTAGAGACAACAATTGCTAATTCTATTAGGTATGCAGACATATTTATAATGCCCGATAGAGACTTGATGATGATAAGCGGCAGTAGATATTGTATAAATGCTCTACAGAACTTTTCAGGATTTCGAAAGATGTTCTATATAGAAAGACTGTCTTTAGATATAAATGAATGCTTAAAAGTATATTCATTTATGAAGCCTGAAGTTAAACAGATTTCATTAGAAAATGTTAAAGCGTTTGATATAAGCTTATCAAAAATGACAATGGAATTAAAAAACTCATTGGATTCATATAAGCTATTAAGTAATAAAAAACTAAACATTACAGAAGTATTATTAAAAGTAAATACTACCTCTATGTTTTTTGAGCTACTAATAGATTTAAAAGATGGGGAAATATTTTTCGATAATATAGATTATATTTTAAGAGAGTTTTCAGAAATAAAGAATTTTGGGATGCTAATGTTGGAGGAGTGAAATATATGTCAGAAGAACAACAATATCAGGGAGATAGATGGACAACTCAATCAAAATCTATTCTTGAAAGTTTAGGGTGGTTACAAAAAGGGGACTCTAACTTTGATATTCAGTGTACAAATAAGAGTAAGCATGGTAAGGATAATCGAAGTAGAATTCATCCTCATGGGGTTGACTTATTATTTCAATATAAGGATCCATATGCTAGAGAAAACAAGAACATTATTGTGGAATCGAAGCATCGAAAGTGGAATGGTATAAGTACTAGTACTATTCAAAGCTTTGTAACTCAAGTGTTTGATACAATTGAATGTACAAATGTATCAAAAGAATTACGTGAAATAGAATGCATTGGTGTTAATACAGCTCTAATTATGATTTGGTGTAATGAACCAGAGAATTTTAACAATGAGGATTTTAATGGGTATTTAAAAGCAATTAATATTCGTGCCAAAAAAAATCCTATTACTATATACATAGCTTCCAATTACCATATATTAAGATGGTGTTCGGTAATAGATGCAAAAAATAAATTAGTTTCAGAAAATGAAAGAGATTTTAAAACATATTACCCAGCTGACAATTTTAGTGGGGGAAGAAGTACAGCAGTTCGTGAAGAACATGCTACATTACCGGTATTATTTTCAAAATATATTTTTGCTAAAAGTACAAGAACTATAGATTCTTATGGAATTATACAATCACTGAAAGTACATCATGTTTTTTATTTTGCAGAACCTACCTATAATGAATTGCTATTTTTATATTCATGTTTATCTCAAATTCAATTCGAGGATGCAGATATACTTTCAATTTTCTTTTATGGGAATGTAAGCACTTATAGGGTTTATATTGAAGATTTTAAGAGAAAAATTGAACATGACCTCCAAAGAAATGGTTCCCCTTTAAAGATAGAAATCAAATATATGGTTGTATTTTCTGATGTTCCAGAAAGTTATGCGCACGATGAAAGGTAGGGGAGATGTTTTTGAAGAAATATCCTTATAAAAATAACATAAATAAAGTAATTGAGAAGTATATCGCATTAAAAGATATTCAAGATTTACTAAAACCCAAAGGAATTTTAATTAGTGCGTCTAGGCGAAAGGATATTGCTAATTTAACAAAAGATTATTATTTGTCTCAAAAGGACTTTCAAGAATTGAAGGAATTATTAGACTCCCCGAATAATTTTAAGAAGATGGGAAGATATATGTTGCCTTCAAGTGAATCGGAAGATTTTAGGGAATCATTAGAAAGTTTAAATGGGAAAGTTCTTAATCATAACGATAATACAAAAGTAAATATAGAGATACTAGATGAAAACAAAATGAATGTATATATTCAATATGAAGAACAGAGGCCAGGTCTAATTGAATTATTAGAAACTACAACAAAAAGTATAGTAATTAATGTAGACAGTAGTGAGGAAGTATGTAATGTAAATTATAGTCTTAATTCAACTTCAGACTATAAAAAAGTAAAAGATCTATTAAACCATATACAATTAGATAGTTCATATAATTTTAGGGAGTTATTACTGTCTGAATTAGAGACAAAAAATAGAACGAATTTATTTGCTAATTTTTTTCAATATAACTTTAAAGAGTGGGAAATAGCTAAAATTACTCAAATAAAAATAAAAAAAGACTCTAACTATAGACCTGAACAAGTTGCTGAGCAAGTAGCAGCATCAGTAGCTGAATCATCAGAGGTACAAACAGATAATGAGATTATGGAAGAAGTTATTTTAGAAGGAATAAATTCTGCATTACTTTCGGGAGAAAACCTAATTGAGAATAGTTTTATTAATAAGGTTTTAACACAAGGTTTCTATTTTTCGATGTCGTGTATAAGATTTGATAATAAAAATAATGCAAATTTTATAGATTTTGTAATTGATTTTAAAAGTCGGCCTGAAAGACTAGAGACTAGAATTGTTGAGTCAGGAGAATATTCTCTTGATGAACAGGGAGACACAATAGAAAGTAGAAGGGTTTTTAGTGAGGATATACAAAATCAAATTATAAATGAATTTAATGATATATTATGTAAAATCTTTATAGAGTTTAGTCAACCACTAAACATAGAAATAGAGACAGAAGTTAAGTTGGAAATCTCTTCGGATGAAGTGAGTTAGTCATTTCAATTAATAGCAGACCAGGTTGGATGATATACCAGTGTATAAATTAGTAAATACAATATAAATAAATTACCTTCGCAAGCTTTACTTTCACTAAATGTAGTCAAAATAATTGGGCTATTGAATTTTACTAACTTTATTGTAATTTCTACTTTTAATAAAATTGTTAGCTTCTTTCATAATATAGTTGTTAAAAAAGATGGTGTATTATTCAAATTACATCGTCTTTTCTATTATAAAAAAAGGGGGCAAAAATATATGTGTAAATTTTTTCAGTACTTAACAGATATTTTTAAAAGCAAGAAAGAAAATATTGATGTACATGAGAATAGGATAACATGTTTACTAGGTGCTGGTGCAGCAATTGAAATAGGTGGACCTAGTTCTATTGGACTTACTAAGGAAATTTTATCGGAATCGGAACATTTAAAGGAGTTATCTCTTGCATTAGATGAATATTATGGGGGAAATAAATATAACTTTGAAGATTTATTACACTTAATAGAGACATTTCTTTCATATCAATATAGTAATGCTATAGATAAGAAGTACAAGCCTATTCTAGGCGCTTTTATAAGGATAAATTTTTTAACAGATTATAGAAAGTTGATTGATGATAAAAGAATAGTTTATCAAAAGATTTGGGAAGCAATTAGTAAATATGATAGTGATATATTTACTAATTTAGAGAAATCATGGTATCTAGATTTCTGGAGAAAAATGAACGAAAACAAATTGGATATAATTACATTGAATTATGATAATACTATTCATAATGCATTAGCAGGTTCAATCACAGATGGTTTTTTAAAAGAAGATGATACATATGCTAGACTAAATCTTGATGAGTTGTACAGAAAAGATTTATCAAAAATAATTAACTTACACGGTTCTATTAATTTTGGTCATTATAACGGCACAAATTCAGAAACAGCTAATAAACACGTGTTTGAGGATGATTTTCATGAGTTATATAAATATTTGAAACCAAATATGGCAAGAGATAATTTTTTTAATTCTACTAGGTCTTCAAATATGACTCAATATGGTGAAGTTGCAGAAATTACACCAATAATTACAGGACTAAAAAAAGCAGATAAATTATTAGTTTCCCCCTATAATGCGTATCATAATTATTTTTACGAAAGCATAAGAAATAACTCATCCTTGCTTATTGTTGGTTATTCTTTTGGTGATTTACATATAAATAACATGATTGAAAAAATTACAGCTTTACATGGAGATAATCGAAAAATAGTTGTTATTACGTACCTTACAGAAGAACAGAGAAAGAATTGGCATCCAGATCATTCTATAATGATGGAGGATGATGGATGGTTAACAACAGAGGCATTGTTTTTCTATTCAAAAGCAGCAAAAGATTACTATCCTTTAGGGCAATCATTTACATATCAAAGTCCTATAATTTCTAAGAACGGTAACTTAAGAGTTTACTTAGAAGGTTTTAATCAAGCAGCCCGAAATCATGGAGATGAAATTATTGAATTTTTAACTTCTAAATAATATATATTCCTCCTGGATAGGCTACACTTAGTTAGACAATATTATTAAGGGCAAGTAGAATAAGAGATAACAAGTAAGGAGAATCTACTATGTCCAGTAAAAGAAGAACGTTTTCAACAGAGTTTAAAAAACAAGTAGTGGCCCTATATGAGAATGGAAAAAGCCGTCAAGATATTGTCCGTGAATATGAATTAACTGCATCTGCATTAGACAGATGGATTATGCAATTCAAACAATCAGGATCTTTTAAAGAGAAAGACAACCGACCTCCAGAAGAGCAAGAGCTGATTGACTTACGTAAAAGAAATAAGCAACTCGAAATGGAAGTCGATATTTTAAAGCAAGCCGCGCTGATCATGGGACGAAAATAGATGTGATTCAAGAAAATCGTCATAAATATTCGGTATCAGCAATGTGTAAAGTCCTGAAAATAGCACGTAGCACTTTTTATCACGACATAGGAATAGCAGCTGAAAAAGAACAAGAAAAGCTAGCTGAAGAGAAACAATTAAAAGAAAAAATACTGGTTATTTTCAACACGAATCGGCAAGTGTATGGAACTAGAAAAATAAAAGATGTATTACAAAAAGATGGTGTAACAGTCTCTAGACGTCGCATTGGACGTTTAATGGGCGAACTAGGAATCCAATCAAAATACTCCAAACCATCTTATAAACCAATGTCTACCTAGCCAAATGAAGAGTCTGTTAGAAACGTGTTGAATAGAGCATTTGAAGTGAACAAGGAAATGTCTGTACTGGTAAGCGATTTAACGTATGTGAGAGTAGGACGTAACTGGAATTATATTTGTTTTTTAATCGATTTATATAATCGAGAAATTGTTGGGTATAGCGTCGGAGAACGAAAAGACGCAGCTCTAGTTCAACGTGCCTTTCAATCGGTTAAGTATCCTTTGGGGAACGTGAAAATATTTCATACAGATCGTGGATCTGAATTTAAGAACGTTGGTATCGATGAACTACTAAGCGAATATAAGATTACCCGATCTCTAAGCCAAAAAGGCAACCCCTATGATAATGCGGTGGCAGAAGCAACATTTAAGATTTTAAAAACCGAACTCATCAATGGATCGCACTACCCTACCCTTGAACAGCTGTCTCTTGAACTTTTCGATTATGTCAATTGGTACAATAATGTCCGTTCGCACAGCACACTTGGCTACCTAAGTCCGGTTGCTTATAAAAATTTAGCCCTTAAAAAAATTGTTTGATTTAGTGTTGACATACCATCCGGTATAAAATAAATTTTGCTCCCCGCAACTCATTTTTTTCTAAACGTAGTCAAACATTTTTAATAATAGCTATAAAACCGTGAAAACACTGGTATTATATCTTTTTGTGAGACGGTTGGTTCAAATCCCGTGTAAGCGTCAAGTAGAATTGAACACTTTTTGCTAATTAAGTTTGAACACTTTCATTAATCTTTCTCCTATTTTCGTTTGGAAATAGGAGAGGTTATTTATCAGAATGGCTCTATGCCTAATTGATCTTCTAACTTTATTATTACATTCTTGAGTTCGGATACTTGTTCCTTTAATACTTTTATTTCTAAAAATAATCGTTCAATCTTTACGGCATCATCGATGCCCCTCTCATATACCGTGCCATTCCACTGTGCGTCGTATACAAAACTTTTGTAACCGTCAAGTAGAATTGAGCAGTTTTCACAAAATAAGATTAATCAATTTTCCACAATTAAGTTTGAGCACTTACTTCGGGAAACAAAGTTTTTCTGTACTTCATTCTTAAACTTTCTTCGTCCTCTCCGAAGGATATTACCTCACTTCTATGAAGCAGGCGATCTAATATAGCTGTTGTTAAAGAAGTGTCCCCTAAAAATTTACCCCATTCATTTGGCCCTTTATTTGACGTTAATATAAACGCAGTTTTGTCATACATATCGTATATAAATTGAAAGAATAAACTTGCCTCTTTCGGATCTACAGTCATATACATTACATCATCAATAATGATTAATTCAGATGTTGAAATTCGTTTATATCGTGTTTTTGATTTACTAACATAGTCACGGCTTTTCAAAATGTAGATAAGTTCTCCCATCGAGACAAAAGAAACCTGATACCCATTTTCAATGGCCAAAGTCCCTAATCCCACGGACAATAGCGTCTTTCCGGTCCCTGGGGGACCCATTATAATCAGTGTAAACATTTCTTCAATCCAGTTAAGGTCTTTTAATAATTTAAACTGTCTTTCACCAATCACATTTTGTTCTTCCAGCCGATAATCAGCTAATGTCTTTTGGTAGGGAAAGTCTGCCCATTGCATTAAACGATGAACGGTCTTTTTTTCTCGGCAGGCTGTTTCATGAGTGAGTAGTTCGTTGATAAATTCGTGATAAGTCCAACTGTTGGATTCGGCATTGCGCAAAAGAGCGGGAAGCTCTTTTGCAGTCTCAGCTAGTCTCAAAGTTCTACATTTATCTTGCAATAATTCGATTGGAGAAGTCATGATGTTTTACCCCCAGATAATAATCGAATATAGTAATCTTCTGATCGTTCTGCAGCCTTGTATTTTTGATATTTTGATGACTCTACACTTACTTGTTTTGTTTGCGATTCTGACTCTTTATGTAACGTAAAAGCTATATCTCTAAAATCATTTGCACTAATCATATTTAAAGTTTTTACTGTTTCTAGCGCTTCTTCTAGGTAGTCTGGATGATTTCGAATGACCATTTGTAATACTTTAAACTGATCTACCAAGTGTCTTGGATACTTCTTATTCAATTCGTCCAAGAACCAAGTAATTAATTCCTGGTTAGAAAATGCAAGCTCAATTTCCTCTCTCAGAAGTGTTTTCTTTGAGCTAGGTTTCTTATGATGAGACGGATCATAAATTAATTGACCCTTTAAACTACTAACTAAATGCCTTGCAATTCGTGGACCAGCTATCTGTAATCAAATGTTTAAATAGCCATCTGTAGATACTTCTAAATACGCCACATTTTTAGTTTTTGCATCGTACGTACCTACAGGTACAGAATAGCGATTGGATTCAAAGCGTATGATATTGTCCTTTTGAATAGTTCTTGTTATACTTTCTGTAAGGGAATTCTCGAAGGAGAATTTGGAAGAGATCTTTCTTAGGTGCAGCTTTTCGACAGTGTGCACTAAAGAAGGTCTTTTTTTTGTATTATGGTGTACTTTGTAATTTCCAGTTCTCCCTAGCCATTGAATAGCTTGTTGATTCCACAAATGAATGTCTTGGAACTCGCGATTTTTCATGAAGTTATGCTTTACAAATTTAACTACTTGTTCAATTTTACCTTTAGATTCTGGATCGCTTTTTCTACATAAATAAATGTTAAACTTCCTTAATTTCCGGTAGTTATCAAATTCCTTTGTAAATAATAAATCACCAGCATTCTCACTTACTGCGAGTAAAGCATCTTGGTCATAAACCAATTCTTCCGGCATTCCTCCAAAAAACTCAAAAGCATTCTCATGACAACGAACTAAATCTGTTGTACGGAAAGGTCTATCTAAGAATTCAATGTATTTAAACCTAGAATGGGATAATACAAACCCGACAAAATAAAGTCTTTTTCTTGTTCCGTCATAAGCAGTTACAAGATCTTGACCGAAATCTACTTGTCCTTGAAAACCCATCGGACTATCTGGGACAGCTGCATAAACTCTCTGTTCTGACACTTTTGGTATATGATATGCAACACGTAGCTCATTTACATAATTTCTTGTCGTATTCTCAGCTATATCTTCTTCGCTAATATCTTGTTTCTCTTTCAACCAATCATAGACCTGTGCGCCACTTAGATCAGGGTACCTTTTTAGCCAAGCAAGAATGATATCCCGATAGGGATCTTACTTCTTTTTACGGGTTTGTAAAGAGAATAGGTACTCTTCAAATTCCTCTGATGTATTCTTTAAATATTTAGCAACGGTATTTCTAGAAATACTTAGCTTTCTCGCAATTGCAGACTTCGAAAAGCCCATTGCATATAATTCATAAATTTTCGTATAAACCATAAATTTTGTCACTCCAGATTCCCCACTTTCCATTTACACAATTCAGTATAAAGGAAGTGATTGATTTAGAGGAGAACTGCTCAATCTTATTTGTGGAAAACTGCTCACTTTAGTATAGCGTTTACAACTTTCGATATCTTCTTCATGAATTTGAAAATGGATACCATTTTTGTTACTTTTCAGCGAACCTTCTTTAATGAGTGTTCCCAATGAGTGTTCCCTGTGTTAGACACAACTTCGAAACAATTCTGAATAGTGTCGAAGTTGTATGTGACACAGGGAACATACATTATTAGAGGTCATATTACTATTGTTACTATTTTAGGTCAGATAATTTTTCGCCAGTAAGTATTTCAATTAGTTCTGCTGACTTATTTTTGTCTAATTGAATATATTTATTTGCAGCGGATATTACGAGTTCCACTGTACCTTTGTTTGGACTAATCCAAAGACTATATAACACCACTTTGGCTTCTGGGTTTGGGAAAGAAAATTGGTAATCAGGAGGGCGTACCATTTCGACTTTTGCATTCTCCCAGTTAATATCATCTAATATCTCTTTCGCCTTTTGAACTTGCTCATTATTAGTGATTTCTTTGAAGACTTCGTATTTATTTTCATCACCAATACGCTTTTGAACTTCTATATTTTGAACTTCTATATTTTGAACTTCAATGTTTTGTTCTTCACTTTCTACCGCATTAGAACAACCTGCTATAAAAAATGAAATTATCACTATTAAAGCAATTAAATTTTTAATGTTTTTCAAGATTATCTCCCCCTTAATATAATAAGACGTTTATTTTTAAGAAAAGTCTCAAATTCATCCTTTTTATTATTGCATATCTTTAAAAAGCAACAATCTTTTAGAAAACAGCCATATAAAAAAAGCATTATCTCAAAAGAGATAATGCTTTTTTTCTTAAGAATTCCTTGTTCCTAAAGAATTCTTGCGGGTTTGGCACCCAATGATAGCGACTGGCTCAACCGAGTGAATGACAATCGGTATTGTTGGATGTCAAAAATTAATGATATAGTTTTTGTTAGCTAATCTAGTATAGCATAAATTACTAGATGAAACAATGAATATTATCGGAAAAAATAACCATTTATAATAAAAGGACTGAGATGCATATTAGTCCTCTTCTATATGCTTCCTCCACGTCCTGCTTTTATCCGATTTTCCAAATTACGTGCAGTCGGACTCTTATCAACTTCCTTGCTTTCTTTAAAAGTTCCTAATGTTTTATCGAATGAAGTATGCGTGACACCGAACCAGTAATTTTCGTTTTTAAAGTGATGCAGGAGATGATGCTTTTTAATATTTTTCCCCATTTTCGTACGAGGTTGGATCGGCTTATGAGCGATGTAATGCTTCCATTCATAATAGAGGAAGTAAGCCAATAAGCCCGTTGCAAATGCAACCGTCTGACTTGTGCTTTTAGTTAGAAGGAAAACAATTAGTCCATAAATGACAAACCCCGGAATGCTGAACCATAATGGCAAAAATAATAGTTTCAAATCATCTGGGTCGACATGATGATCATAATGCAACCGTTTGATCATCTTCAGCATGAACGGATTTTCCGGAGTCTTAATGTGAAATAAAAACCGGTGGATAGTATATTCACTTGTTGCATACGTCAGTATTCCCGCACCGATAGCAACCCAAGTCCAATAATGAAGCACATGCGGAACAGTAAAAGAAATACAAGCCAATAAAATAATTAACATCACAGTGATGTCGGGAAAAGTTCCAAACTCTTTCAAGTATTTCCCCATCTACAGTCATCCGCCTTTTTCTATTATTATAAAAATATAATTCAGAAAATTCAATGTTATCTTTAATTTAAAGGTCTTGGATTACATGTCAGAAATCTATATGGTTGGATTATCAGGATCGCTCGGATGCCAATCGTTAGTCCTTTAAAATGGACGGGTAATGGGAATAGTAATTGTACCAATCTCTATTAGAGGACAACATCGTTGAACAGCTCATCTGCGTCAGAAACAAACATAAACGGTGTAAATTCACATTGATTTCGTGACTGAATTCTTCGCCGCTATTAGTAATGATTAAGACGGATACACGATTGACGTGACTTAAAATGATTTCATATGTTTTCATCGTTGCAAACATTGAAATAATCGTAAATAAGGCAATTTCACCACCAAAAATAAGACCAGAAACGATGACAATTAGTACATTGACAACTAACATATATAATACAAAATAAAAAACGCCAACATTAATCGGGAAAAAATGATGAATAAATTGAGCAATCCCAGTTAGCCCAACAGATAGTAATTCTTCGGGAATTAAAACCGTGTCCCTGAGTCAGAAACAATCTTGTTAAATTAAACAACCGCGAATGGTATCCAAACCTAGCACCCTCAGTTTATGTTAGCTCATAATTCTCCGGAAAATAAAAGTTTTCTAGTGGGACGTCAAAATACATAAACATATCCTTAAAATACGTCTCATCAATCAATTTGCGAAGCACGCCTTTGTAATAGCCAGGCAAATTACGAATGTTTTTTCGCTTGGTTGCCATCACTGCAATTTTCAACGCACGATAGGCCAGGTCATCAAAAACTTCTCCATCATCTTTATAAATATCAAAACGCAACAGTTCACCTGATAAAGACAGGTGGATGCCGAAAAAATCGCGTGCTTTTTTTGTTTCACCAATTGTATTTGAAAGCAATTCTTTCATTCTGCTAAATAGACTTGTGGATAACTTTTTAGATTCCATAGGAGACGTGTTTGTAAGATCTTTAATAGAAGATTTTAAGAATAACGGTTCATTCTCCGAAATCTGCTCGTTTTCTTCGTTGTCATGCGGGTTGTCCGCATCCTCCCGACTGTTCATTTTCCCCTGGTCATCGAAAGGTAAAATAATATAAATGTTAGCACCTAGCCCGCTCATGACAGGACGTACATAGTGAAGGCGTTGAATAATGCAAAGCTGTTCAAGCTTCCGGATCGCTCGACGAACAGTCGCATTTGACTTGCCGATAGCTGTTTCAATCGTTGCGTGTTTTAAATGGGCAGCTCCATATTTCACCGAATATCTTCGGATTACATCAAGCACAAGTAGGTCTGATTTGTTTAGCTCGTTTCGATGGAACGCGCAATGTTTTGCAGCAGCATCATCCATCTCTGCTATGGAATTGAAACGAGCGTAGTTTTGTAAGTAGTGAGTCATTAGAATTCCCCCTTTTCCTTTTATATAGAAGGGAGGGGACGAAAAGTGGACAGGGGATGGGAAAGTTTTGTTGATTTTTTGTCGACCACTGTGTCAGAAACTTTTACGTTAATAGAAACAAACATGAATTTCATGTTTGTTTCTGTCGCAGGGAACAAAATATAAGAGAAAGTATTTTACAAACGTATTTCAAAAGTAATGCCAACGTATAAAGCAGATCCAACTATCATTGCACAAGCTTTTAATTAGTGAAAAAGCTAGATACGCTTGTAAAACCAGTGTAAATGATGTTTTAGATCATTTTGTTGACGTCAACAAAATGGTGATCCAAAAAAAGAAGTGGTTGCATTAGGACAAACTTCCTGTGTTAAAAACAAACGTGAATGTTGTGATTTTCACGATTGTTTCTAACACAGGAAACAAATTTAATAAAGTAAAAAGGTTTACTTCAGTAAAATAAGGTATATTATATTTGTTGAATAGATTCTCTTTAAAGACAAGAAAAGTAGGTGAACAAAGTGGGGAAATATACATTGGATACCAAAGGTCAGGTGGCTGTGGCAAAGTATCATGAAAAACACAAGCCTGCCAAATTTGATAAAAAGCAGCAACTTGAAAAAATACGTGCGGAGTATTTGAAAAAAAAGCAAAAACAAACAGATAAATAATATGAATGAAAACATAGGAAGACTAAATTCTCCCTATGTTTTTCTTATTCGAAGTTCTTTTTTTCAATTAAAGCGTGTACCTGTGTCAGAAACATTCATGTTAATTCAAACAAACATGAATGTTGTGATTTTCACGTTTGTTTCTAACGCAGGGAACGAATTTAAAAGTTAGGATCGGGTTGAATTATCATCAAAGTTTCTCGCACATGCACTGTCACAAGTCTCTTCCATTTTATGGAGCGATATGATTTCGATGAACGTCAAAAACTTGATACAACAAGGTTTTGACGTTTTTTAGTGTCATGTTTTTGGATCTTAATAACTTGACGGAAGTGTAAAATGGGAGTACTCTACTTTAGCTGCAGAAAAAAGTTATAGTAAAGTAACATTTATTGAAGCTTACTGTCAATAATTTAAATTACTATAAATCAAGATTTGAATTAAAATAAGTAAAAGGTTGGTGCGAAAATGAAAAATCTAATAAGTAAAAAAGATAATCGTTTAAACCACTTTTTAGGGATATATTTATTAGCTGTTTTGATGTTATGGATTAAAACATATATCACGCAAACATCACAATTTAAACTAGGTGTAGAAGGACCTCTTCAACAATTCCTTTTAATATTAAATCCACTAGGTTCAGCATTACTATTTCTAGGAATTTCATTTTTATTTAGAGGAAAGAAAAAATATACATCACTAGTTATAGTTTACACGCTTATGTCTATTCTTTTATATGCGAATGTTGTTTATTACCGATTTTTTAGTGATTTCATCACATTACCTACACTTTTCCAAACGCAGAACTTCGGAGATCTAGGTGGAAGTATTCTTACTTTATTAAAACCTTATGATATTTTGTTCTTTGTGGATGTATTTGTCATGTTATACCTACGATTCTCAAGAAAAATACAAAAAGAAACGAATCGTTTTGGGTATAAAAAAGGAATAGCAATTATTGTTTTTGCATTAGTAGTATCACTCATCAATTTAGGACTAGCTGAAATTAGTCGTCCGCAACTATTAACTCGGGGTTTTGATAGAAACTATATTGTGAAGTATCTAGGAATGTATAACTATTCGATTTATGACTCAGTAGAAACGATGAAAGCATCATCACTTAGAGCTTTAGCGGATAGTAGTGATATTACAGAAGTGAATAACTATATACAATCTAACTACGCTAACCCTAATGCAAAATATTTTGGTCAAGCAAAAGGAATGAACGTCATCTATTTACATTTAGAATCATTCCAAAACTTTCTAATCAACTACAAATTAAACGGTGAAGAAGTGACACCATTTTTAAATTCATTAACAAAAGATCAGAATACAATGTATTTCGATAATTTCTTCCATCAAACTGGTCAAGGTAAAACGTCCGATGCAGAATTTATGTTGGAAAATTCTATATTTGGGTTACCACAAGGGTCTGCTTATATTACAAAAGCACAAAATACGTACCAAGCAGCTCCTAGTATTTTAAAAGATTATGGTTATACATCAGCTGTATTCCACGGTAATAACGGAAGCTTCTGGAATCGAAATGAAATTTATAAATCATTTGGATTCGATCACTTCTATGATGCTAGTTATTATGACACGAGTTCTTCAAAAGACATGGCTGAATATGGTTTGTTAGATAAACCATTCTATGAACAATCTGAAAGTCTTTTAAGTGCGTTACTACAACCTTTTTATGCGAAATTTATTACGGTAGGAAACCACTTTCCATATAATATGAATCAAGACCTAGTAACCATTGATAAAGCCCAAACTGGAGATGCAAGTGTGGACGATTATTTCCAAACAGCGCGTTATACAGATGAAGCAATCGAACAGGTCTTCAATCAATTAAAAGAATTAGGCTTGTATGATAATACGATGATTGTTCTTTATGGTGACCATTATGGAATTTCGGATAATCATAATAAAGCGATGGGACAAGTCATGGGAAAAGAAATTACACCATATGAAAGTGCTAATTTACAACGCGTACCATTATTCATACATGTTCCAGGGATGAAAGGTGGAACCAACCACACGTATGGTGGCCAAACAGACCTTCTTCCAACGTTATTACATTTATTAGGAATTGATACCAAACAGTTTGTTCAATTTGGTTCAGATTTATTATCAGAGGAGCATAATGAAATTGTTCCATTTAGAAATGGTGATTTTGTCAGTCCTACGATTGATTCAATTAATGAAGGATTTTATGATAATAAAACAGGTTTACCACTAGATGATAGTCAATTAGAGTTGGCAGATACTATCAAAAAAGAAGTAGATCGTAAATTGGAGCTTTCTGATAAAGTCGTGAATGGTGACTTATTAAGATTCTATACGCCAAAGGGACATACTCCAGTTGATCCTTCTCAGTTCAATTACAACAAAGATGCGAATGAAAAATCTAACTAAAAATCGTGTCCCTGTGTCAGAAACATTCCTGTTAATTTAAACAAACATGAGTATTGTAATTTTCACGTTTGTTTCTAACTCAGGGAATAAACACTATTCCAAGAAACGATGAGAAGAGTGGAAAGAATATAGAAGTTTAGTAAGGATGTAAAGCTCCGTCAAGGTATTCATTTAATTTTGTATGCAATTTATGTAGATTTAAAAGCCACGATTACCGAAGATGATTCGGAAAATCGTGGCTTTTTGGTTGAGTAACATTTTTTGACACAGAAGTGAAGTCTAGTTTTACTTCGATGAAGTGTTACCAATTTCACTTTGTTTATATTGAAAACGCTACCCTAAAAAATAGTATTACTTTATTACCAAAGTAACGTGCAAAAAGTAGTATTTGATATGCTCAGTAATAAATGTATACTAAGTAAGTTAACTAAATGGTCAGACGTTCGACCTTATGGAAATACAGTTTTGTGGAGGCATTAAATGAATTATTTAATTTCAATCGTAGGCTTAATTGTTGTGCTGGGTCTTGCCTGGGTTGCAAGTAACAATCGTAAAGAAATAAAAATCAGACCGATTATCCAGATGATTATTATTCAGGTAATTTTAACTTTTTTATTACTGAATACTAAATTTGGATTGATTCTTATTAAGGGAATCGCAGCCGGGTTTGCAAAATTACTAGATTACGCTAATGAAGGAATCAGTTTTGTATTCGCTGGCCTTGCGAATGAAGGACAAGCTCCTTTCTTCTTAACTGCTCTACTTCCTATCGTATTCATTTCGACTTTGATTGGAATTCTGCAGCATATTAAAGTTCTTCCTTTCATTATGAAATGGATTGGTTGGGCTATTAGTAAAGTAAACGGCATGGGTAAATTAGAATCATACAACGGAGTAGCGTCCGCTATTGTTGGACAATCTGAAGTATTTATTACCGTGAAAAAACAGCTTGGACAATTATCCCCTCAACGACTATACACACTATCTGCGTCAGCGATGTCTACTGTATCGATGTCTATTGTCGGAGCATATATGACGATGATTGAACCGAGATATGTCGTAACGGCAATCGTGATTAATCTATTTGGAGGATTCATCATTTCTTCTATTATTAATCCTTACTCTGTAACCGAAGAAGAAGATCTCCTTGTTGTGCAAGTAGAAAAACAAAGCTTCTTCGAAATGTTGGGCGAGTATATTATGGATGGATTTAAAGTTGCAATCGTGGTTGCGGCGATGTTACTTGGATTCGTTGCAATAATGGCAGGAGTAAATAACTTATTTGATATGATATTTGGAGTCACATTCCAAGAAATTATAGGATATGTCTTTGCTCCATTTGCGATTTTAATGGGTATCCCTGTTTCAGAATCAGTAACAGCAGGTGGTATTATGGCTACCAAATTAGTTACAAACGAATTTGTAGCGATGCTCTCATTAAATGATCTAGCGTCAGGCTTAAGTGAACGATCCATCGGAATCATTTCTGTTTTCCTTGTTTCTTTTGCAAACTTTTCTTCTATTGGGATCATCTCAGGTGCTGTAAAAGGACTTCATGAAAAACAAGGAAACGTTGTAGCACGATTCGGCTTGAAACTTTTATACGGAGCAACGTTAGTGAGCATATTATCAGCGATTATTGTAAGTCTTGTCCTCTAGTTAGAAAAAGTGTCATTCAAAAACCCTAATAAAATCAACATCCCAGCGAATACTTATAAGTACTCCTGGGATATCTTCATTTTCTACTTACTGTAAAGATTACCGAATTACCTTCTAAATCAATTATGATTAGGAGGTTTTTTTGTGTCTAAGAGTTCAGATGTCCTCAATTCGCGTATAGGAAGGTGTACCCTATGAATCATTACTTGGACCGTTTCCTAAACAGTGATTATTTAGAGTTCAATTTCATACTTCCAACCACCACTCCCTTCATTACTTTTTCATTTCCATCAATTGATCGTACATAATCTCTTTATAATATTGCTCATAACCTACCATTCCTAGTTCCTTGGCAGCTCTAAGCTCTGCTTCTCTATCATAAGGAACTCGTACAAAGTTAATCGAATTAGTTCCATACGAACCATCCACAATAACATACGTAGCATCAATTAAATCTAAGCCCACACTTCCTACATTGCAAAGGATACCGATTTCATAACTTCTTAATAATGTTATGTGAATATCTCCGTAAAACACAATATCTGGAGTGCGTATCGAGTGATGAGATTCGGTTTCTTCCGTATTTTCAAAAAGAGACAAACACTTTTCGATCGGATGATACTCAGGTGCAATTCGCTCAAAAACACTCCTAGGTGATGCATGAAAACAACGAATGAGCTTCCCGTTTAACTCAAATTCAATATGAAAAGGTAAGGAAGCCAAGTAGTTAAAATCCTCATCTGTTAGCTGGCTTTGAGCCCACTTAAGTATTTCATTATCTGTCTCATCTCGGATAAACACATCCCAATTCCCATGAATGACTTTATCACAATGCTTTCTAACAAGTTCAATACATTCTGAACCACGAGGACCCTTCCCAACCAAATCTCCCAAACAAAATATCCGGTCCACAACACGTTTTTCAATATCCTTTAGCACCGCTTCTAATGCAGTTAAATTCCCATGTATATCTGAAATAATTGCTATTCTTGACAAAATAATTTCCCCCTTTAGTAAAATCCCCTACAGTCAGTATATATTAAATATTACGATAATTTAACAAAAAAGGATGACGAGAGTGATACAGGAACAGGTTAATCATCACATTTTATAATTAGGATCACATTGTCTTTTTGTGATCATCCACTATATGTAACCGAAATATCTCCAGCTGCATGGCTAGAGCAGTTAACTTGTATCCCATTAAATCACTAAGCAAATCCTCTGAGGTTCATTGAATCTTTAAATAGTGGGAGAGTGATGGTCTTACAGGGAATATGTGTAATACGAATAAATTATTGACTTTATATATACATATTTTATACAATTGTAACTCGACTGAAATTTTAGAAAGGTTAGGGGGTAGTATCATAATGAGTACTATATTTGATGCGGAATTAAAGAGATTGCAAGAAGTTTTATCTACACTGGATGAGCGAATACACAAGCTAGAAAGTATTCCCGTTTATCATGGAGATAACTATACCGAGCAAGTTCTTGAAAGTATGAGGGAGTTAAATCGGCAAAACTTACGAATTGGTGTACAAGAGCCATACTTTGGTCGGTTAGATTTTAAGGAAGATGGCCAGTTAGAGCCAAATCCATTATATATTGGGAAAGTCGGCGTTTCGGATGAGGAAGCGAAGAAACCAATAGTTATTGATTGGCGTGCACCAGTTGCGAGTTTGTTTTATTCCTTTAATGGTGGAGAAGAACTGGCTTTTTATCAATCGCCCGATGGATTGGTAGAGGGAGAAGTTTATTTAAAAAGAAACATAGCCATTCGTAAAAGTGAGCTAGAGCGTGTTGTGGATACGTATGTAAAAGGAAGTGAAGATGTATCCCTAACAGACGAATTTCTCTTATACCGCCTAGGTGAAAATAAAGATAATAAATTAAAAGATATTGTTTCAACGATACAATCTGAGCAAAATGAAATTATCCGAGCTGAAAAAAATAGGCCATTATTGATCCAAGGGGTTGCAGGGAGTGGGAAAACAACTGTCGCTTTACATCGCCTTGCTTTTTTAATTTATGAATATCGTGAACAGCTACAAGCAGATAGAATGATTATTTTCGCTCCAAACAGTTTGTTTTTAGACTATATTTCTGGGGTACTTCCTGAACTGGGAGTTGGTAATATTAAACAAACTACTTTTCCAGAGTGGGCGTTACGTCTCTTAGATCATGCGGTGAAATTAAAAGAACCAGAAGAAAAGTTGAAAGAAGCTTTTTCCATTAATCGGGACAATCATAAAGTTATGCTCGATAAATTAAAGGGGTCCATCAGGTTTAAGTCCTTTATTGAAAAAAGTCTCCTGCAATTGGAAGAAAATCTAGTACCAACAACTAATCTAGAACTATGGGATCAAGCTGTGATAAAAGTAGATGAAATGAAGAAATGGTTATTGGTTGAATATAAGCATTATCCATTTACAAAGCGCAGGGAACGATTTGTTGCACGAATCAAGCGTTGGATAGAGATAGAACTTAAAAAGTTCGAAGGAAACGAAGAGAAGAAGCTATTGAAAAAAGAAGCGAACAATAGATTAAATGCATATATGAAGTTTTGGCCGAAAATGAGTGCTTTATCATTTTATACTTCGTTAATGAATCGAAAAGAAATAGTAGAACTATTACCTGAAGCGCTTGTTCGAGAAACAGCGAAAAATTGCCAAAAAAAAGAAGTAAATGTAGAAGATTTAGCACCACTCCTATATATTCATCATCAGTTAACGGGAATAGAAGCTAAACAAAAATTTCATCATGTTGTCATCGATGAAGCACAAGACTTTTCGCCGTTTCAAATTTATCTATTAAAAGAGATTACACTAGGTAATTCTTTTACTATTTTAGGTGATTTATCTCAGGCAATCTATAATTATCAAGGTATAGAGGACTGGAATGACTTTAAAGAAGTGTTTCAAGAAACGGGTTATTATGAACTGACGAGAAGTTACCGTTCTACAAAGGAAATTATTGACTTTGCAAATGAGGTTATTAAGCATGCCGAAGTTCCAGTAGGTCTAGCAACACCAGTTTTTCGTAGCGGTGAAAAAGTGAAAGTGATTGCTACAGATGATCAAGTTACCGAAATCGTTCAGGCACTACAAGATTTACAAAAAGAAAATCTCAAGACGATTGCGATTATAGGTAGAACAGATGCTGAATGCCGTTCCATACATGAAAAGTTACGAACAGCAGGGATTAATGTGAACGTCATTGAAGCAAATCAAAGGAAATACGAAGGTGGTATTTCTGTCGTACCGGTGTATTTAGCTAAAGGGCTGGAATTTGATGCAGTGTTACTTATGGATGTGGATGCAAGTCACTATAAAGATTCAAAGTATGATGCCAAATTATTATATGTAGGCTGCACGAGATCTCTCCATGATTTACGTATTTTCTATTCTGGTGAAGCTTCCCCATTAATTCAAGGAATACCAAAAGAATTTTACGAAAGTAATGAATAAATGTTTGAAGAGGATTACTCAGTGATATGTTAGAGGGTCCTCTTTTTTGCGTTAATTGAAATAGTGTCCCTGTGTTAGAAACATTCACGTTAATCCATACAAACATTAATGTTATGAATTTCATGTTTGTTTCTTACACAGGGAACAAAAACTAATAGATTTAAGAAATGAATTACCTTCTGCTTCTAAAGTAAAAAAACTGGTCAATATTATTATTAACATCTGTCTCCGTAAGCAATTTTAGTAAACCTTATTAATTCCTTAGTAAGAGCATTTTTTGAATGTAAAAAAAGCTTTATAAGCGTTGATATAATAAGGGTTTTTTCTTTTGAGCTGTTTCATTGGATTTCATTGAATATCAATCGTGACGGATCGTAAGAATCAAGTTGAACCATTAATTCGAGCTGTTACAGCTATTGGTGCAACATTAACCCAATCATAACTTGAATCCATCTTTTATCCTGGAAATCCTTTACATGTTGGTGCTGTATTAATAAGAGGAGATAAAATATATTCCGTTGCGAACGTTCTCCCTTTATCGAACATAGTTTCAGATGGAAAGAAACTTGGTACCTGTCACGGTGCAGCATTAAGAATCTCTGGAAAATGTGATGCGTTAGTTCTATTAGTGTCAGAAGAGACGGGGATTATTTCTTTCGCAATAGATGGAAGCCTTTTCACTATAAGTGTAACTAGCTCTTTCATTTGAAAATATAGATTCCACAAAACGTCTCATAAATTGTAGGTTTGACTTAAATACTATTTAATAATAGCTAGAAATGTTGACAGCAAAAATGAATTCATGTTATATTTAGTTCGAATTAAAGATACTTCAATTCGAGGTATAGTGGTTAAAGATACACTAGAGGAGTGATACGATTGGAATTAGTCACAGAAAAATTGAATGCTGTTTCCGTTATTCTTCGTGCCTCCCAATTGATTCAAGAAGTGATTAGAAGAGATGCAGCTAGTAATGAATTAAATCCTACAGAGTTTACTGTATTAGAATTACTCTATCAGAGAGGCGATCAGCCAATTCAATTGATTGGGAAAAAGGTTTTCATTTCAAGTAGTAGTATCACTTATGTGGTAGATAAGCTTGAACAGAAGAAGTTTGTTGTTCGTAAAGCATGTCCGGAGGATCGTCGTGTGACTTATGCAAGTATGACGAGTCTTGGGAAGACACTTATGGATCAAATTTATCCTCAATATAAGAAGAAGATGGAGGAAATCTTTGATCAGTTAACAGAAGCGGATTTGAATAAAATGGTTGAATTACTAATAAAAATTGAGTAGTATGCAAGAATAAATTTTTTTAATAATTATCTCGAATTCAAGAATTATTAATTCAATGCAAATAAAAGGAGGAAACGGAATGAACCATCTAAAAGGGATACACCACGTAACAGCGATTACAAGTAGTGCAGAAAAAAACTATGAATTTTTCACATATGTCCTAGGAATGCGTCTAGTAAAGAAAACAGTCAATCAGGACGATATTCAAACGTATCACTTATTCTTTGCAGACGATAAGGGGTCAGCTGGTACAGATATGACATTCTTCGATTTCCCAGGTATTCCAAAAGGAACACACGGAACAAACGAGATCTATAAAACAGCTTTTCGTGTACCAACAGATGAGGCACTAAAATACTGGGTGAAACGCTTTGATAAGTACAAAGTAAAAAATACTGGAATAAATGAAGTGTTTGGGAAGAAGACTATTTCATTTGTAGACTTTGATGATCAACAATATATGTTGGTTTCTGATGAATTTAATGAGGGTATTGCATCTGGAACACCTTGGCAAAATGGGCCAGTACCGCTGGAATTTGCAATTACAGGCTTAGGACCAATTCATATTCGTATCGCGCAATTTGATTATTTTAAAGAAGTATTGGAAAAAGTAATGTTAATGCGTGAAATCGCACAAGAAGGTTCACTACATTTATTTGAAGTTGGTGAGGGTGGCAATGGGGCACAAGTAATTGTGGAACATAATACGATCTTGCCAGCTGGTCGACAAGGTTACGGAACAGTTCATCACACAGCATTCCGTGTAGAAGACACGAAAGTGTTATATGAATGGATTGAACATATGCAAGCTGCTGGTTTCGGTACTTCGGGGTATGTGGATCGCTTCTTCTTTGAATCTTTATATGCTCGTGTAGCACCTGGTATTCTTTTTGAATGGGCAACTGATGGACCTGGATTTATGGGAGATGAGCCTTATGAAACAGTGGGGGAAATATTATCGTTACCGCCATTCCTTGAAGGAAAAAGAGAACAAATTGAGGCATCCGTGCGACCGATCAATACAGTACGTAGCACGCTTAAAATAGAGAAAGAGTACTTATAAGGAGGTGAAATAGAAAAAATGGGCTTTTTAAATAAATTATTTGGAACACAAGAACAACAACATGAGGAGGAAAAAACAATGACAAAATTAAATATAGGTATTATTTTAGGTTCAACACGTGAGGGACGCGTAAGTCCACAAGTAGGGACATGGGTAAAAGAATTAGCAGATAAACGTGGGGATGCAAACTACACTATTATAGATATCGCAGAATACAAATTACCTCTTTTAGGTGAAGCAGGCGTGGACGCCTCTGGTGCAGCAGCATGGTCAGAAATCATTGCAAAACAAGACGGATTTGTATTCATCGTTCAAGAATACAATCACTCGATCACAGGAGCACTAAAAAATGCATTAGATTACCTACGTGAAGAGTGGAATAACAAAGCAGCAGGTATCGTTTCTTACGGTTCTGTAGGTGGAGCTCGAGCAACAGAACATTTACGTGGCATTTTAAGTGAATTACTTGTAGCACATGTTCGTGTACATCCAGCATTATCATTATTTACAGACTTTGAAAATGGTACAGACTTCAAACCAGCTGCAGTTCAAGCAGACTCAGTAAACCAAATGTTAGACCAAGTTATCCCGTGGACAACTGCATTAAATACAGTACGTAAATAATTTTAATGGATGTAAATCTCTACATATCACAAAATGTGCATGAGCACTTGTACATTTTGTGATTAATTTTAATAAATTTTGAGCAAAACGTTATCAAGTAGATTGAAGGTTTTGCTCAAAATTTATAGTAGAAAGGGATGGGACAAGATGAACAATATAGCAGGGCATCATCCTATTTCCATGATTACGAAAAAAGGTAAACAAAACAATCAGTTTTATCAAAAAGTGCTTGGGCTTCGAAGAGTGAAAAAAAACGGTTAATCAAGATGATTCGAGTATGTATCATCTGTTCTATGGGGATTTAACGGGCGGTGCAGGAAACGAATTATCCTTCTTTTAAATTCCGATGGTAGGAAGAACAAAAAGAGGAACGAATGCCATTACGACAATTGGCTTACTTGTTCCATCTTATGAGAGTTTACTATATTGGAAGAGAAGATTTGAATTACTCGATGTGCAACATGGGAAGCTGACTATGTACGCAGGACGTGACGCACTCCACTTTGAAGATTAAAATCATGTCCCTGTGTCAGAAACATTCACGTTAATTCAAACAAACGTGAATGTAAGAATTTCATGTTTGTTTCTGAAACAGGGAACAAAGCTCAATCTAATTCTTTATCTAAAACCTGTTGTACTAAACGACGCACTTCATCTGTCGACTTGGTATCCATTAATTGGTTTCTTAGTTCGGCTGCACCTTTAAATCCACGAATATAAATCTTGAAAAAGCGAAGAAGTGGTTTAAATGGACGTGGTTCGGCTTCTGTTGAATATTTATCGTGAAGATCCAACTGTAAAAGTAGTAAATGGAGAAATTCCTTCACGCTATGTTCTTTCGGTTCTTTTTCAAAAGCAAATGGATTGGTGAAAATGCCGCGGCCAATCATGACACCATCAACGCCGTATTGTTCTACTAACTGTAATCCTGTTGCGCGGTCAGGAATATCTCCATTAATAGTTAACAACGTATTTGGAGCAATTTCATCTCGTAATTTTTTGATTTCGGGGATTAGTTCCCAGTGTGCATCTACTTTACTCATCTCTTTTCTTGTACGAAGATGAATAGAAAGATTCGCAATATCTTGTTTCAATATATGGCCTAACCAATCGCGCCACTCGTCAACATTCGTGTAACCTAATCTTGTTTTAACACTAACTGGTAATCCGCCTGCTTTTGCTGCTTGAATAATTTCTGCTGCAACTTCAGGATGGTGTATTAATCCAGCACCTTTTCCATTGGCTGCAACATTTTGTACTGGACATCCCATATTTATGTCGATACCACGAAAACCAAGTTTTTTCATATCCATACTCATCTGTTCAAAAAATGCTGGTTTATTGCCCCAAATATGAGCGACAATCGGTTGCTCATCTTCTGTGAACGTTAACCGACCACGTACACTGTCTTTTCCTTCAGGGTGACAATAACTTTCTGTATTTGTGAATTCCGTGAAAAATACGTCGGGTTTTCCAGCTTCACTAATAACGTGACGAAATACAACATCTGTGACATCTTCCATTGGTGCTAATATAAAAAACGGCTTCGGTAAATCAAGCCAAAAATTATGTTCGTTACTCATTTTATCTCCTCCTGTTGCAACATACAAAAATGATTTTAGCTATTGCCAAGTTCTTTACCATCATACATAGTATCATTTCTTGTCGTTTGATGCACAGAAATAATTGTGTGAGTGACTGTTACCCATTAAAACCACTGACAACAAATGGACTCTCTTTGATTTCGTATCGCTCATTGTATAATAGATAATGTTAAAAATTCAGTATACGTTTTTAAAGGAAGGTGTATAAAATAATAATGAAAAAAGAAATCGAAGAGCTAACATTACTTCTGCTTTACTTAACGTCTTGGAAAGAAGAAGATATTCCGGAAACAATGCGAAGAAGCTGGAAAGGTCATTCATTTGATGCGCTTAATCAATTAATGGACCAGGATTACTTACGAGGAGGCATAAAATCTAAATCTGTTTATTTAACAGAAGCAGGGATTGAAGAAGCAAAGCGGCTAATAGAAAAATATTTTGCAGGAGAGATGACAGGTGAATAATTTACTAGTATTTAATGAATTACATCAATATTTAATGAGTTTTCAAGTAAGATGTACACTTGCCGAAAAAAATTTAATAATAGGTTATAAGCCTTTTTCATTTGTCGGTATTCAGCCGAAATTTGCTACATTAAATGGGAGTAAAAATTATCATTGTTTAATTCTTCATGTAGCGCCAGGAGATAAGCAGACCGATTTAGGGGAACAACTTCAGCGGCAAATGCAGGAGCAGCTAGTGTTTGATTTTAATGAGCTAAGAAAGTTTAAATTGAAAAATAATGAAGTAGCTGTTCCTCTAGAAGTGGTGAATACGAAGGAAAAAATGAAGATCTTGAAAGATTTTATTCAACAATGTTTTGAGCATAGGAAAAGATAAGAAGTTTAAAATACCTACCTTGTGTCAGAAACATTTATGTTAATTCAAACAAACGTGAAGGTTATGATTTTCATATTTGTTTCTGACACAGGAAACAAAACTTAATGTGGGTGTTGATCTGAAAAGGATTAACGCTCCTTTTTTATAGAACTTCCACAATGTATTTTGTAGCAACTATTGTTATAGTGTCGTAAAAAAATCATTTCGTAAAACGTACTAGGTTGGTGCTTCGTCTATTAGTAAAGGCAAGGAAGGGGGATGAGGAGTGAATCGTTATTTAGAGGAGCAGATGTTTCAGCAAATAATGCAGGAGCACAGCGATAATTTGCTAAAGCTTGCTTTCTTATATGTAAAAGATTGGCCAGCTGCAGAGGATATCATACAGGAAGTATTTTTGAGTTTTTACCGAAAGTTTGAGCAGTTTGAAGAAAGGTCGTCTTTAAAAACCTATTTAGCGAAGATGACGATTAATAGAAGCAAGGACTACTTAAAGAGCTGGAGTTATCGGAAGCATATGCTCACGAATACCTTTCTGAATCCTGCAAAAAAGGGACGAAACCGGGTCGTTGAAGAGGATGAAAAAATAGAAGTAGCTGATGCAGTACTTCAGCTTCCGTTAAAATATCGAGAAGTAATTATCTACTATTACTTTGAAGAATTATCTGTCTTAGAGGTATCTCAGATTTTATCTATTTCAGACAATACAGTAAAGACTAGGCTAAGGAAAGCCAGGACCCTTTTAAAGGTTCGCTTGAAACACCATGAGTGGGAGGTGCTTACAAATGAATAAGATTAAACAACAACTAATAGATAAAATAGGCGACACCTCGGAACGAGCGAATCGAGTTCAGCAGCAGGTGAACATAAAAAAGTCTAAACAACCTGCAGCAGAAAATTCGAGATGGATGTACTATGGCACGATGATTGCTTTTATTGGCTTGCTTACATTTAGCATTAACTTATTACCTTCGTCTATTGAAAAAGGGACTAGTCAACTATCAGAGGAGCGGGAGGGAGATCCAAAGCCTCAGGAAACCAATGAAGTGTTCTTAAGAAAAGGTGAATATTACGAGGAATTAAAACAATATCTACCGCCTGACGGAGCGAAATCAATCTATTTAGGAGGTTATGAGGATAGCGGTTCTACGATTCAAACTAATTGGCTCAATGAATACTATGTGCATCAAATAAAAAGTGATACAGCAATCTCCATAGAGCAAGTATATCGGATAAATGGAAACAGGCTGGAACTAGTGTACAGTGAAACGATCCCAGATCTTGGAGAACCATCTGAATGGACAGAAGAGGAATTAAATAAGTTACCAAGTATATCGATTGTATTAGAAGCACCTATCCAAAAAGGAGCCGAATATGAGGTTGGGATAATAACGGAAACATCCACAACGGTGAATACTGCTTATGGAAGCTTTAGCGATGCGCTTGTAATAGAAAAAACAGGAGATGATTTCCGGACTAGAAAGTATTATGCTCCGGGATACGGACTTGTGAAAAGTGAATTCTTTTCCTTAAATAAAAACAGTGGAAATTATGAACCTGGAACAAAAGACGATTTATACGAATTTAAGGTAGCTATAGAAGATGAATATATAACACCAGAACGTTTTGAAAAAAACGTTCTTGGAAATTTTAAACCTACATTCCATTCCCCTTGGCAACCTTCACCAAGTGGCAAACAGCAAGCAACAATTGAAGGAAAGGGAGAACAGGCGGGGGAAGAGGGAATTGCTATTCTCGTCATTGAGAATATGGAGAAGAGAGAGTTTGCTTTATTTAAACTAATAGAAGACAGGGAGTATAATCAGTTTACTCCAAAAGCAGTTGAGTGGATTGATGAAGACAGACTGTTTGTCATTGTAGGATATGCGTATGGAACGGTAACAGTGGGTGGTAACCTGTATGAGTTAAACATCAATGATAATACAGTTACACCAATTATTACTAACTTAACGAAAAAAGAGGGAATTGCATCTGTTGTGGTTAACGATGATGGGACATTCACCTACAAGAAACATGTTTACGATACAGATAATATGGAACAGAGCGAGAGTCATATAGAGGAGGGGACACTTCCTATTCCACCTACTTCTGAAAAGGATGAAGAAGCCTAAAATACCTTCCCTGCGACAGAAACATTCATGTTAATTTAGACAAACGTGAATGGTGTGAATTTTATGTTTGTTTCTAATACAGGAAAAACTAGTTCGACAAAAAATGACAAGTAATATATAATGTGATAGTAATATGTAATCATGATATTAGTACTATTTTTTCCGAAATTGAAAAAGGCAAACTTATCGAAAGGTAAGGACGCAAAGCTACGAGTCTAAAATCCTCATGGATAATGATAGTCGGGTTGCCAAGAATAACTACGTTTATTTGGCTATCCTATCTATATCTGGGATAGCTTTTATTTATTTCATTCTTATGAAAATTACGTGCAAATGTCAACAATGAAGTAAAGCAGACTATAGAAAAAAAGGAGATTGAAAGATGATAGTCGTAGATAAAAAGAAATATAAAATGGCAATTAATGAGGTTGCGAAGGAAGTTCATGTACAGGTGCATGGATTAATGAAAGAGGAAGATGTAGAGGGTTACATGATAGATTTACAGGATACGATTAATAAAGTATCAAAACAACAATATACATTTGTTGTCGATGCGACTCACCAAACTCCCGTTCCATCAAAGGTTTTACCACAGTTGGAGGGAGCGTTGCAATTTTACAATAGCTTAGGTTTTAAGGATATCCTCGTAGTAAAACCTTCCTCTAAAATTGCTCAAGTGCAAGTTAGGAATGCACTTGAAAGAATTAAGTTCACAGGTACATTTATCGATAGTGTACGTCATTCTATGTAATGTTAGGTCCAATAGAAAAGGAATTATTATTTTATTATTTGAGAGGAAGATCAATAAATGCAAACAACACAAGAATTGTATACGTATGAAATTATAACGAAGGAACAAACAGCTTTAATTCAGAAAGCAGCTGAGTGTCTAGCTCGTACATTCATTGGAGTGGATGTATCAGGAAAATGGGTTCAGGAACCAATGGTAGGTCAATTAAAGATAGGTTATGATGATTTCTATGAGTTTACCAAGGGTTATTTAGACTCTACTATAGAGCAAGGATATTGCGCAGTGGCTAAGGATATTAATAATCATGTTGTTGGTGTTCTTGCTGGTGATACAAATGCACCCGAGATTATCGGAGAAGATATATTTGAAGGTTCCTTTTATGATATGAATGTAATTCTACGTGTTCTAGAGGATGTGGATAAACGTTTCATGGAAGATTATAAAAATCGAAACGGAAAAGAAATCAAAGATGGAGAGTTATTACATCTATTCATGTTAGGAGTAATAGCTGAACATGACCGTCACGAAATTATTCAGCAATTAGGAAATCAATTGATAACAAAGGCATCATCACAAGGGTTGAAAGCTGTCTTAGGTGAAGCAACAAACCCGAAGTCGATACGTGTAATGGAAAAATATCATAATATGAAAAAATATGAAGACTTAGATGGAAATTATATTGTTCATAAATATCAGGAAAATAGTAAGTTGAATGGTATTCCTGCAAATGTAGCGGATGGAACATATATCCTTATAAAAGAGCTTTAAAATTTTCATAAGTGAGTCTAATTCAATAATTTATAGGAGTAGGGGATATATTTATCATGGAGTCTATATTGCTGGGAATAATTGTTATCTTAATGGCGGTATCGGTGTATTTTGCTTACCGATATTTTTCACTAAAACATCATTCTCATATTCATAAAGAAATAATAAATGGAATGAAAGAAATATCAGCGGGTAATATCAAAAGTAAAGTAGATGAAAGAAGTTCTGATCATGCTGTATTTAATCAACTAATTGAGTATTTCAACCGTGTAAGGGAAAAGTTTGTTTCATTTTCAAAAAATGTACATGAAAAAGGAGAAAATCTCGCTGAAATCGGTGATTATGCTTCTGAGAAAGCGGATATAGTTAGAGCGGCAATTGATGAGGTAGGTAGAGGATTACAGAAACAATTAGTAGCTACAGAAGAAAGTGCCGAATCTATGGAAGAAATGTCGCAGGCTATCGAAGATCTTTCAGTGAGATCAAATCAAATTTCAGAACAATCGAATACTACCTTAGAATTGACGCAAGAAGGAAACGAGAAGCTAAAGGATTCCTTAGGAAAAATGGAGCAGTTTAATCAAACGGTAAATACAACATTTGATGCAATAAATAAACTCGGAGAAAAATCTCATGAAATCGGGACTATTGTAAAGGTTATTTCAGGGATTGCAGAGCAAATTAATTTATTGGCACTGAATGCGGCAATAGAAGCTGCCCGAGCGGGTGAACATGGTAAAGGATTTGCGGTTGTTGCTGATGAGGTTCGAAAATTGGCCGAACAATCACGTCAGTCTTCTATTGAAGTATCAAATATTGTAAAGAATATACAAGAAGAAACGGACATAGTTGTCAACTCAATGCAACAAGGAACAGAAGAATTTAAAGATACAAATACGACCATTGTAGAGGTTGGAAACATGTTTGAAAAGATTCTATCTACTACAAAAATCATTGCTGAAAATAATGAATATTCTTCTGCAAGTACAGAAGAATTATCTTCTGTTTCTCAGCAAATAATGACAACAATTGTTGAGATAGCTTCTATCTCTCGAGAATCTGTTGAAATGTTTGAGGAACTAATAGAAATAAGTGATGATGAACTACATACAATGCAAAAACTTGTTCAGGAAGCAAAGAGTGTTGTAGAGTTAAAAAATGATGTAAACAAATTACTATTTGCATCGAATCATGGTTTTGAAAATGCGGAACATAAAGTAGGCAAAGATGCTGAAAATAAGGTAGTGTAACAGTGTAAAGTTATTCACCTTGCTGACTGATGAATATAAGCGTGCTTCTTATAGGTTGATCTAACTTGTGGGAAGCATCTTTTTTTGCGGGCAAAACTAAAAAATTGTAAACACTAGATCAATTAAACGAGAAATTTATTTGCCGATTGAATTCAAATTTTTAATAAATAAAACTATTTCTAGTAAAAACATCAAGGAGGTAAAACAATGCAGGAAGTACAAAAATTGTTTCCTAGTATGGACGGGAATGACTTTCAAAGAGAAGAAATATTGACCTACTTTAGGACGATTTTAACAAAAATAGATGAATTAAAGGATCCTAACAAACTAACACTAGGAGAAATGCCCGAGTACACAGAGGATTACTATAATCGTGTCATTCAAAAGGCAGATGTTCCGAAAACGGGTGTGTCAATGGAGGAAGTAATTCAGGAGCTTCTAAAATTGGTAGAAGGACACCGGTACGTCAATCGAAATTATGTAGCCAATGCAGCGCCCCTTCCGAATATCGCCAGTATCATTGGGAATTTAGTAATGGTGCTAGTCAATGGGAACAATCTATGGGATGTGGAAGGCCCAGCAGCGGCTACAGCAGAAATCGAAATAACTAGTATGTTATCCAAACTTATCGGATACGATGAAAGCATCAGTGCAGGATATACAACTTGGGGAGGACAAGGGGCTGTCTTTAACTCTTTACGTCTTGCCATTGCTCGTTACGCGCCATCCTCTAATCGAAAAGGAGTCCCGCAAAATCTCTATTGCTTCTGTTCAGAGCTATCACACTACAGTCTGTATAAATCTGTAGAAGCAACTGGGATTGGCGTAGAAAACATGATTCGCGTGAAAACTAATGCTGATCATTCTATGAATCTAGAAGATTTAAAAGAAAAAATGGAGCATGTTATTGCAAAAGGCGGCGTTCCTCTTTATGTTCTTGCCACAATGGGAACTACTGATACATTTGGGGTTGATGACATTGAGGGAATTAAGCGGATAGCGGAAGAATTGGAACGCACACATTACATATATCCAATCTATATCCATGCAGACTCTGCAATGGGGGGCATGTATATATTCTTTAATAATTACGATTTTGAAAGCAATCCTCTGCGATTTGAAGACAACGTTAATGAGGTGTTGAAATCCTATCAACAGAAGTTTAAACATATCAAGCTTGCAGATAGTATGGTCTTTGATTTCCATAAACTTGGACAAACGCCATATATCACGAGTTTATTTTTAATCAAAAACAGAGAGTATCTTAAGTATGTTGATTTAGATGCAGAGGAAACGCCGTATGTTGGGAATCGCGGTTATGGTAGCTATCATACAGGTTACACGCTCGAATGCTCGCGAATGGGAAGTGCTTTGACAATTTATGCGTCCTTACTAGCATTTGGAATCGAAGGCTATCAAGAGCTTTTAGCCAACTATATTCGTGTCAATATTGCATTTAGAGAGACGTTAATAAAAGAAGTTTCGAATGTGGTGATCACGAATGAGGTTTCACCGATTACAACATTCCGCTTTTATCCTGAAAAGACAAAATGGAATGATGAATTGAAGGGACTTTTAACCGTAGAAGAAATAATGGAGATTAATCAATTTAATGACGAATTTGCAGAGGTAATTGGTACAGAACGAGATACCGTCTTCTTTGGAAATACAAAAAAGCAGAGTCTTGTGGTAGCAGCAAACTCAAACAAGCGGATATCCGTATATGCCCATAAATTTTTTGCAATCTCACCATACACAACAATAGCAGAGGTCGACCGTTATGTTGGATTTCTAAAAGAACACCTAGAATTTTTTCTGAAAACAAGAAGTAGTGAAATTATAATGGTAAGATCCTAAAGAGGTAAAAAGATTAATCAAAAGGTTAGATACTTTTAGGTAATATTGTTGACACTTAGTATCAAAACTTAAGCTTCTAAAACTATGCAGCCAATTGACGGTGTTGAACCGGAGATTGGCTGTTTAAAATTGTATCCCTGTGACAGAAATACTAAACCAGCTTTTCTTTCAGCACTAGTAGTTTTTTATTACTTACCAGTTAAGACTATATTAATCATATCTGTTCAGCCCGTTTATATTAATTTCTTTTAATCCTGGATAATTTCATATCAAGTACTCCGGATTTCTTTACTAAATACTCTACATCAAGATTTATATTCTTTATATCTTTTTCAATCTTGCTTAATTTTTCTTTATTATCGAAAAATTGTTTTTCTTTTCCAATTGCACTGAGACACTGTTTGATTTTAAATAGTTCTTCACTAACAGTGTCTAAACGTTTATCAAACTGTTTTTCTAAATCATCAAAACGTTTGTCTATACTTGATTTCAGCTCAGTCATTGCTAGTAACAGTTCCTTATTTTCCGTTGGAGTTGCACCGCTTTCTTAGTCAGTTTGAAATTTACTATTTCTCATATTACCACAACAAATTTTATCTAATCGAAAGGTAAATTTTCCTCATCATTAGGGGTAGAAAATTTTGGTTCGATCGGGATATCAATTTCGTCTAATTTCCCTTTTACAAATGAAGCTGTTTCATATTCTTGAGCTGACCGTTCAGGGAACTTATGAAATTGTCTGCATGATTCAATTGTCCAATCGATTAAATCTAAAGGAGAATACTTTCAACATAGAGAATATATATACATATTAGGAATCTAAATATGCACTTTTTGATGGAGGGGGAAATCGCATGAATAAATTAGTTAACGACAATCTGTATGAAACGAGAAATAACCTAGTAAAGGAGATTACTTTACTAAGTGATGTACAGTTTAATAGTAAGCCTAATGGGAATATGTGGAGTATAGCACAAGTTTGCCATCACTTAGTTTTAGTGGAAGAAGCATCTATAAAGGCAATTGCTTGGGGATTAAAAGATAGTACTAAAAAAGAACATAAACCAATTCAACTAATACTATTAGATAGAACAAAGAAGTTTAAAGCTCCAGCAATAGTTGAACCAAATATAGAACCATTTGAAGTCCAGCAAATAATTGATTTGTTAAACGATTCGAGAAAAAAATTGATGACTTTTCTTAGTACAATAGAAGATAAATCTATATTGGCAGAAAAATCAATGAAGCATCCTGCTTTAGGTGAATTACCTCTGGATCAATGGATTGAACAGATATATTTGCATGAACAGCGACACATAGAACAAATAAAGGAGATAATATTACTTTTAGATGCAAGGCACTAAAATTATGGTTATATATATACGGATTCTTGATTAAGTAAAGGGAAATTGTTATCGATATGTGGTGGTGGTTTTAAATTGATGAACGCTGACATGGGAGATAATAAGGCCTATTAGTAGGAGAGGAGTAAAATAGGTGTGTCAAAAACATTTATGTTAATTCTAAAATCTGAATGTTGTGTTTTCGTGTTTGTTTCTAACACAGGGAACAAAATTAAATAAAAAAAGCAAAGGCTTCCTCATTTCTATTGAGGAAGCCTTTGCTTATCTATACTATAAGGACTTTTTCAGTTTCCTTTTTTGTTGACAAAAAGAACATTCGTGAGAAATTTTACAAATGGTTGAAATTTTAAGGAAAAGTTAAGGAACGAAATCCATAATGGGCTTATCAACTTAAAACAAGGAGGAATAAAAATGGAACAGTCCAAACAAAATCTAATAAAAATTTTACTCATTGTAAATTTGGTGATAAGTACGTGTGCAGCCATTGGGGTAGGATATGTAGCTTATAAGCAAAGCACCAGCCCGAACTTTTCAGAAATGAGATCAAGAGGGGACGGTCAGATGTTCCCGGGGAATGGACAATTCCAGCCGGGGCAATTCCAGCCTGGTCAAGGTCAATCGGATCAAAATTAATGATGAAAAGGAGATAGAAAATTGAAAAAGTGGATTATTATTTCAGCAATTGTAGTCGTAATACTAGGAGCAAGTGGCTGGTTCTTGTTAGGTAAAAAAGATCAAACTCAAAGTTTTGCGGCTGTAGCACAAACAACAACAGTGCAAAAAGGAAAGTTAGAGGTAGCAGTAAGTGGTTCAGGTTCGGTTACAGCAACTACAGATCAAGATGTAACAGCAGAAAATACAATCCTTGTTGTAGATAGCGTAAATGTAGCAACTGGCAATACAGTATATAAAGGTAAAACACTTGTAACGTTTAGCAATGGTGTTGCTGTTACGGCTCCATTTAGTGGAAAAATAATGGAAGTTAATGTGGAAAGCGGCAACGGGGCTTCACGAGGTACTATCCTTCTTCGTATCGAAGATAAAGATGGGGTCATTTCACCTATAACAAGGGGAGACAATAATGTTTCCAATAGTTTAAGTGGTGGAAGTAGCTTGACAGCGGATACTGTTAGTGTAAAGGAAGGAGATGTTGTAAATGCAGGGGCAACACTTGTAACCTTTACAGATGGAAGTATCTTAAATGCTCCAGTTGCTGGGACAATCTCAAGCTTTTCTGTTGCAAGCGGTGATTCTGTGCAAAGTTCGGAGACAGTTGCACACATAATAAATTATAACTCATTACAAACAACCATAAGTGTTGATGAATTAGATATTACAAAAGTACAAGTAGGGCAGTCGGTAAAAATAACAGCAAGTGCATTTGAAGATGAAACATTCGAAGGGAAAGTAACGAAAGTAGCAGAAGCAGGAACACCAGCAAATGGAGTATCAACATTTGACGTTACTGTACAAATCACAGAACCAAAAAGCTTGAAAATTGGTATGTCAACAGAAGCAAGTATCACAATAGAAAGTAAAGAAGACGCACTATATGTTCCAGTAGAAGCTGTGTATAAAAGCGGAGATGAAAAATATGTACTAGTTCCTGCAACTTCTAACGATTCCACTCAATCTACAAAAAAAGTAACAGTAGAAACTGGTATTTCAAATGATACGTTTGTAGAAATTACAAGCGGGTTAACAATAGGAGAGTCTATTCAAATACCGATAGTACAATCTAGAGGTAATTCTTTTCAAGGAGGAATGATGATACCAAGCGGTGGTTTCCCAGGTGGTGGCGGCAGCTTCCCAAGTGGCGGTGGTTTCCCGAGTGGTGATTTTGGAGGAAGTAATGGAGGAGGGGCCCCATTTGGCGGCGGTGCTCCATCAGGCGGACGAGGAGGAAACTAATGACTATTCATGAGCCAATTATTCAAATAAAAAACATGCAAAAAGTGTATGAACTTGGCGGCGAAAAAATGTTGGCTCTTCAAAGTGTTTCCCTCGATATTCAAAAGGGTGATTTTATTTCAATTATAGGTCCATCGGGTTCCGGAAAATCAACATTTATGAACATGATTGGATGCTTAGATCGACCAGATTCAGGTGAATATTTGTTAGGTAATGAAGAAGTAGGGAAAATGAAGAGTTCACAACTTGCAACCATTCGGAACGAAAAAATAGGTTTTATTTTTCAGAACTTCAATCTTATACCTAAGTTAACGGCGGTTGAAAATGTAGAGCTTCCTCTCATTTATCGCGGCATGAAAGCAGCGGAAAGAAGAGAAATTGCTTTAGAAGCGTTAAAAAAAGTAGGATTAGTAGATAGAGCGACTCATTTACCAACGCAATTATCAGGTGGCCAGCAGCAACGTGTTGCAATTGCGCGAGCGCTTGCTGGGCATCCTCCTATTTTACTAGCAGATGAACCAACAGGTGCACTAGATAGTAAAACAAGTAAGGAAATTTTGGAGATTATGCATTCATTAAATGAGCAGGGGCATACCATCATTCTAATTACGCATGATTTAGACGTAGCCAAAAATGCAAATCGTGTTGTTCGTATTCATGATGGAAAACTCTATGAGAATGGAGGTGAATGGTTTGCAGACACTCAAAATGGCACTAAAAAGCATCAAAGCAAATAAAATAAGATCATTCCTAACGATGCTAGGGATTATTATCGGTGTATCCTCTGTTATAGTCATGGTTGCAATAGGTCAAGGATCAACAAAAGAAATACAAGATCAAATTGGTAGCCTAGGTACAAAAGTATTAACTGTAACGGTTACGGGTTCAGATGTAACATATAAAGAAGCGGACGCGGAACAGATTCAGGTTATCGATGGTATTGAAGAAATTGCACCAACAGTGTCAGGAAGAGTTATGGTGAAAAAAGAAAAAAATAGCACGCAAGTATCAATGATTGGAACAACTTCCTCTTATTTAAATGTCCGGGATTTACAGCTACAATCAGGACGCTTTGTTGCAGACTTGGATCATGAAAATCATTCAAAAATTGCAGTGCTTGGCTCAGACACAGCACAAACATTATTCGGACTGGGTGATCCGGTGGGAGAATATATAAAGGTGAACGGAACATCCTATAAAGTTGTTGGAGTTCTTAAATCAGTTGGAAGTTCATTAGGGACAAGCGGAGATAGTATGATTATTGTACCACTTAGCACAGGGCAACGTTTAGCTTCTACTACTAATATTGGTACAACATATGTGAAGGTAGAAAATGAGAATATGATTAATTTCATATCAAGTCGTATTGAAAGAACGATGTATTCAATTGTAGGTGATGCCGATAGTTATAGTGTATCAAGTCCAAAGGATTTAATGGAAACTGCATCATCAGTCAATAAAACCATGACATTATTGTTAGGCGGAAGTGCAGCAATTTCTCTCATTGTTGGTGGGATTGGTATAATGAACATTATGCTTGTATCCGTTTCAGAACGGACCAAGGAAATTGGTATTAGAAAAGCAATTGGAGCGAAGCGTGGAAACATTCTTCTTCAATTCCTTATTGAAGCAATTGTGTTAAGTTCATTCGGTGGAATCATTGGAGTAGGAATTGGGATAATCAGTGCTCAAATATATACTTTAGCCACGGGTACAACAATAGCATATTCCACATCTGTTATGCTGTTATCATTTGGTTTCTCTTTATTAGTTGGCGTTGTATTCGGTGTATTTCCAGCAAACAAAGCGTCTAAGCTCGACCCAATTCAAGCGCTTCGATATGAATAGAAAAAACAAAGCGATTCGTTTCTGCGAACGCTTTGTTTTGTTATTATGTAAGAAAGGGGGGGGACATGATGCGTATATTAGTAGTAGAAGATAATGTAGCTTTGCTGCAGTCTATTAACCAAATTTTGTCTGAAGAATTTGAAGTAGATTGCGCAGAAAATGGAGAAGAAGGGCTATTTATGGCCATGCAAAATATATATGATTTGATTGTTCTTGATGTTATGCTTCCGGAAATGGATGGATTTGAGGTTATACAAAAGATACGCGGGGGAAATATTGAGACCCCCGTTTTGTTTTTGACTGCCAAAGATTCATTAGGAGATCGGGTCAGAGGATTGGACTTTGGAGGAGATGATTATCTGACTAAGCCATTTCAAGCACCAGAACTGGAAGCACGTATTCGAGCATTATTGAGAAGGAGTGGCAGTCTAACGACAAATCAAACGATTCAGTTTCGAGGGATTGTACTTTTTGGAAAAGAAAAAGCCATTTTAGTAGATGACCATCCTATAAAACTAACGTTAAAACAGTATGAAATGCTGGAATATATGATTCAAAACAAAGGTGCCATTTTAACGAAAGAACAGCTTTACGATCGAGTATGGGGATTCGATTCTGACACAACAATCAGCATAGTAGAAGTATTTGTTCATCATCTGCGCAAAAAGATGGAACCTTTTGGGTATCATAAAGACATTCAAACGGTACGCGGCATCGGATATATACTGAAGGAACAGTAGGAGAGAAAAGCATGTTTCAACGAACTCATATTAGACTCACTATTTTAAATTCATTAGTCTTTATCATTTTAATTGGAATTCTTGCAACCGTTATTTATTCTTATGCCGGGTCGCGCTTGTATCGGGATGTAAACAATGATTTGCTTGAGGCGGCAGAACATATAGCTGAGTCAGGACAACACAGGCCGCCGATACAGCCTAATGGCTTACCGAGAGGGCCAAGAGACCCTCGTATTGCTTTACTGATATGGAACGAAAAAAATGAACTGATTACCTTAAATGAGGGTGGAACAGTTTTTGCCGACAATGAAACAAAATTTCGTCCAAAAGAGTTAGAAATGCTTCGAGACATAGAAGCAGAGGGATTCCACTTTAGAACCATCGCAATAAAAGTGCATCATCCAAATTTTGGAGTAATAACAGTTCAATTTGCAAGAAACATTACTTCTGAAAAAGACATGCTTAAGACGTTGCTATTAATTTTAGTTATCGGTTCCAGTATTGGAAGTGTGTGTGCGGTTGGTGCGGGATTCTTTTTGGCTGGAAGAGCGCTCGTTCCAATTAAAAAAGCATGGCAAAAGCAGCAGCAGTTTGTGTCAGACGCTTCTCATGAATTAAGAACTCCTTTAGCAGTAATCCAGGCTAAGACAGATCTATTGTGGCGTTCCCCCGACTCTACTATACAAGATAAGGCAATTGATATATCCGTCATATCAAAAGAGGGGCGACGATTGTCAAAGCTGGTTGCCAATTTGCTTACATTGGCGCGTTCTGATTCAGATCAGGTTGAGATGGAAAAGAAAGAATTTTTATTAAGTCATTTATTGAAGGAATTAATCGAACATTACTCAGAAATAGCTTTATATCAAAAAAAAGAACTTGTATTAGATGCCCCATCTTCTTTCTTTTTTATCGGAGACAAGGAGAGAATTCATCAATTAATGGTCATTTTAATAGATAATGCTATGAAGTATACGAAAGAGGGAGGGAAAATTTTAATTTCTTGTTCCCAGACCTCTCATTCCGTTTTGATAAAAGTACAAGATAATGGCATCGGTATGGAGGAAGAAAATATACCCAAAATATTTGATCGATTTTTTCAAGTGCATAAATCCCGGACTGAAGAAGCGGGAGCTGGTCTTGGGCTTGCTATTGCATATTGGATTATAGACAAACATCACGGCAAAGTAAAAGTGCAAAGCAAAGTCGGAGAGGGAACATGTTTTGAAATTATTTTTCCAAAGAATCAAAAGGTATAAAGGAAACTAGATGGCTCAAAGAAAAGCGCTTGGATGTTGTGAAATCCTAGCGCTTTCTATATCGATTTCACCATATTTGATGAAATCGTCCAATAACGTTTTGAGTTGAAATGACGCTTACGAAGGCATGTGAGTCGATTTGTCTCACGATTTTTTTCAAGTTTTTCAATTCCCCTACAACCGTCACACAAAATAAGACCGTTTTTTGATCATGGGTATATCCACCAGTTGCTTTCCACATTGTTGTTCCCCGGTGTAAGTTTACATTGATTTCGTGACTGACTTCTTCGCCGCTATTCGTAATGATTAAGACCGATACACGATTGACGTGACTTAAAATGATTTCATATGTTTTCATCGTCGCAAACATTGAAATAATCGTAAATAGAGCAATTTCACCACCAAAAATAAAACCAGAAACGATGACAATTAGTAAATTTACAACTAAACTAGCTTTTCCTATCGATACATTGTAGTATTTCGTAATGACCCTAGACAGAATATCAAGCCCACCTTGCGAGCCGCCTCTTCTTAAAACAATCCCGCACCCAATTCCATTAAGTGTACCGCCAAAAATAGCAGCGAGGATTGTATTATCTGTCCACAATTGTTGAACGGGCAAAAGATATAAAAAACCAGATATTAAAATGATGGCAATCATCGTATAAATACTAAACTTGGTCCCTAATAATTTATAGGCGAGCACCATTAATGGGATATTTAATACAAAATAAAAAACGCCAACATTAATCGGGAAAAAATGATGAATAAATTGAGCAATCCCAGTTAAACCACCAGATAGTAATCCTGCGGGAATAATCAACATATTAAGGGCAACAGCAGAAACTACTGTGCCAATAATTATTGAAAGCAAATCGATCGCAATGGATGTGCTTTTTTTCTCGGTAATTGACATATGTATGAACTCCTATTAAAGAATGGTGAATGATTGTGTTTATTAAATTATTTATGAGGCTTTAGTATTTGACTAAAACTTCTACATCCATTCATCTATGTTGTATCTACGATCATTTTCTTATACATTAAACTAAAAAGTGATAAAATCATGTCCCTGTGCTAGAAACATTCACGTTGAACATAAAAAATAGAAATAAAGTTCTAATTAATACCTTTAAGATCATACATTATTTTAAACAATTCTTTCTTCAATTTGTATAGCTAATAGATTGTGGTATATATCTTAATTGCTAATTTGGAAGCGCTTAATAACTTAGAGGAATAATTATTGTTTTAAAATTGGTTGTTTTTTTTACACCTATCAACTTGGATATAAAATCAACAATGATTTTTCATACAGATATCATAATAGAAATAATGAGTTAGATGGTATATACCATTTGGTTGAAAGGAACTATCACTAAATAGAAGGTGATTCGAATGATTAGAGATGAAGAGGCAATTCCGTTTTATAAACAATTGAAACAAGAAATACTCGATGATATTGAAACTGGAAAGCTGAAACACGGAGATAAGCTTTCATCAGAGAGGGAATTAGCAGAGCTGTATAAAATCAGCAGAATGACTGCTAGGCATACCTTATCCATTTTAGAAAGAGAAGGTGTAGTGGAGCGTCGGGTTGGTGTCGGTACCTATATTACGAATAATAAAATTGAGATGGATTTTATTACCTTTAACAGTTTTACGAAAAACATGTTAAACAAAGGATTTATTCCAAGTACAAGAGTGCTTTCGATTAGTAAAGTGCCAGCAAAATCCCAGCTAGGTAAACGATTGAAAGTGCCAACTGGGGAAGAGTTAATTTCTATCAAACGTTTGCGTTTAGTGAATGAAATGCCAATCTCAATTGAAGAATCCTTCCTACAAGACAAGCTTTTTCCAGGTATTGATAAATTAATGAAGGATGATGTATCACTTTATCAAACATTAGAAGGTTATTACGGCATTGTCCTTGTAAGGGCGAAGGAAAATATGCAGGTTACCTTTTCTGATGAAACAGATAGTAAGCTACTAAAAATTCGGTCCGATAGTCCTTGTATTTTTCAAGAACAAGTAGCTTTTGATAGCAAAGACCGGGAAATTGAATTCTCTACTTCATTAACAAGAAGTGATATTGTTAAGTTTTATTCTGAATTGAGTTTGAGATAATGAAATTGAATTCTGATTTAATACTAAACCAGTGGTATATACCATTTGTGCAAATTAACTTTACCAGGAGGAATGGTTCATGAAGGTTATTGGTGTAGGGGACAATGTCGTTGATAAATATCTATACACAAATACTATGTATCCCGGCGGCAATGCTTTGAACTTTAGTGTCTTTGCGAAACAATTAGGGGTGGACGCTGCATATTTAGGTGTCTTAGGTAATGATAAAGCAGCAAAACATATAATCGAAACGTTGACAGCATTGAATGTAGATATTTCATATTGCCGACAGCATAAGGGGGAAAACGGCTATGCTGCGGTTGATTTAGTTGATGGTGATCGAGTTTTCATAGGAGGTAATAGTGGAGGAGTTTTGAAAAAACATCCAATTATTCTTAGCACGGAAGATTTGAACTATATTAAAACATTTGATATCGCGCATAGTAGTATTTATAGCGGGATGGAATTGGAGTTGCATAAATTAAAACAAATAGGAGTTCTGGTATCCTTTGATTTTTCCAGTGAATATACCGAATGTATCTTACAAAGAACGTGTAAATATATTGATATAAGTCTATTATCTTGCGGGCATCTACCACGGGGTGAAGTAGAAGATTTATTAAAACGCGTTTCCTCTTATGGAAGTAAATTGGTAATTGGTACGATGGGTTCACGAGGAGCAATCGTCTATGACGGACAAAGGTTCCATATTCAAGAACCGCACATTGTGAAGGCAGTTGATACGTTAGGTGCAGGAGATTCTTTTTTCACAGCCTTCATACTAGACTATCTATCGAATAAAGAGGGGAATGTGATTAATCCGAAAGAAGTCCTCTTTAAAAGTAGCTTAGAAAAGGGAGCGGAATTTGCAGCAAAAACATGCCTTATAGATGGTGCCTTTGGTTATGGTATTCCAATCTAATTCCCTATTCTAGGGAATGGATTTACTAAATAGAGAGGGGAAATGGGATGAAAAGAAAGGCAAAGCTGTTGTTTGTGGTAATTATGCTGTTTACGTTAGTTATTGGAGGATGCTCAAAAAATTCTTCAAAGAAAGAAGAATCTGGAGAGGTTGTCTTAAAATTTTTGCATAAATGGCCTCAACCGGAATTTGCTCCTTATTTTGAAGAAGTAGTGAAAGATTTTGAAAGTAAAAATCCTACTATTAAAATAAAAATGGAAGCCATCGCTGATGATCCGATTAAAGATAAGCTACGTGTGGTCCTTGGTGGTAACGAAGTTCCAGATATTATGTTTTCTTGGTCGGGAGAATTTGCAAGGAAGTTTGTTCGAGCAGATGCAGCCCTAGATTTGACCCCCTATTTAAGTGAAGATGCAGCATGGAAGGAAAGCTTTATGCAAGCAGCATTACAGCCTTTCACTTCTGATGGAAAGAATTACGGGATTCCTCTTCGTTTTAATGGAAAATTCTTTGTTTACAACAAGGAAATTTTTGATAAATATAAACTTCAAGCACCAAATACTTGGGATGAATTTATTCAAGTTCTTGACAAGTTGAAACAAGGAGGAGAAACTCCTATTGTTCTTGGAAACCAAAGTCCATGGGCAGCAATCCATTACTTAACTGGTTTCAACCAAAAGATGGTTCCTCAAGATGTAAGAATGAATGACTATAACCCGCGTTCAGGAGAGTTTACAGATCCGGGCTATGTTCAGGCGATGGAAAAAATGGCAGATTTAAATAAAAAGGGTTACTTTATGAAAAATGTCAACTCTAGTTCTCATGATATGGCTTCACAATTATTTTTTGCTGGCAAGGGAGCGATCTTCTATGTGGAATTGGAAGAATTCCAAAGAGTAGAAGACAATATGAAGGGGAATTGGGGCTTTTTCCCAATGCCGGCTATTTCAGAGGGTAAAGGAAATCAAAATTACATCACGGGAGCTCCAGATGGATTTATTGTTTCATCCAAAACCAAGCATCCGAAAGAAGCAATCCAGTTCTTAAAGTTCTTAACAAGTAAAGAAAATGCCTTCAAGCTGGTGAACCAAACTGGTTGGCCTAGTCCAGTTGAAGGGGCTACAAATCCGGATACTGCATTGAAACAGGTGGCTGAGGGTGTGGATTATTTGAAAAAATCCGAAGGCATGGCTGAATGGTTAGATACAGATGTACATGCTAAAGTAGCAGAAGTTTATTTATCTAATATACAGTTGCTATTGGATGGTTCAAAGACTCCTAAAGAAATTATTGAAGAAGTGCAACAAGTAGCGAAACAAGTTAAAAGTGAAGTCGACTAGTTAATATCGGGTAGGCAGTACATGCTGCTTGCCCCCTTCAAGGAGGGAGAAGGATGAAAAAGACATTTCAAAGCAGTCGTACTGCAGTTCTATATATATTACCAGCACTTATTTTCATCCTGTCTTTTGTATTTCTTCCCATACTATTAAATGTATATAATAGTATGTTTCGATGGAATTCCTTTGAGGCAGGAAAAGTCTTCGTTGGGTTGGAATACTATGGCAGACTATTTAAGGATCCAATCTTTTTTACGGCATTGAAAAACAATTCGCTATTTGCCATTATTTCTATAGTATTTCAGGTGGGCGGAGGCTTAATCATTGCTGCCATTCTAGAAGATAAAATAATTAGGAAGTACCAACCATTCTTTCGGACTGTCCTGTTTATTCCTTCCGTAATTTCAATTGCTGTAGTTGGTTTGTTATGGCAGTTACTTTACAACCCAGAAATTGGGCTTATCAACAGTGCGATTAATGTATTGGTTCAAGCGGAATGGACACATGCTTGGCTTGGTGATAGTAAAACAGCTATTTATGCTGTTGTTGCTGTTTCACAATGGCAATATACAGGATATATGACCATGTTATTTTTAATTGCCATGCAAAAAATTCCCGCTGAATATTATGAAGCGGCAATGATTGATGGAGCTTCTAGATTAAAAACCTTCTTTAACATCACACTCCCTCAAATTAGAGAAATGGTTGTTGTCGGTTTTGTGATAACAGTTATAGGTGCTTTTAAGGTGTTTGATGAAGTGTATATTATGACCTCTGGAGGCCCGGGTCGTTCTACCGAAGTGTTAGGAACTATGCTATACCGAGCAGCCTTCCGAAATGATGAAATGGGCTATGCCTCTACCATTGGAACAATCATTTTTGTAATTACTTTAACCCTTTCTTTGATTCAATTGAAATTAGGGAAATCAGGGAAGGAGGTGTAAGTATAACAATGTTATTAAAAGACAGAATATTCAGTTTGTTTGTATTTGTTTGGTTTATTATTTATTCACTAGCAATTATTTTTCCAATGATTTGGCTTGGATTTAGTGGATTAAAATCAAATCGTGATTTCTTTTTGAATACTTGGTCATTACCCAAGGAGTGGTTGTGGGGAAACTATAAAGCTGCTTGGGATGCAGGAGTTGGACAATTTTTCCTAAATAGTGTACTTGTTACGACAATATCTGTTTTAGTTGTTTTACTGTTTGGGTCGATGGCTGCGTATGGACTTAGTCGCTTCCGCTTTAAAGGTCAGAGTGTCTTGCTCATCATCATTCTTAGCGGATTAATGCTAGCGCCACAAGTTAGTCTAATTCCTCTTTACAAATTACTTCAGGCGTTAGGGCTTTACAACACGTACGGAGCATTAATATTACCTTATGTTGCTTTTCAACTTCCCTTTTCAATTTTCTTAATGCGCTCCTATTTTCTATCCATTCCTGGTGAACTGGAGGAATCAGCTATTATCGATGGATGTAATAGCTGGAAGGTCTATTGGCATATTATTTTACCTATGGGAAAACCAATCATTGCTTCGTGTGCCCTCTTAACAGGTATGAATGTCTGGAATGAGTTTATGTTTGCTCTCGTATTCGTTGAGGATTCCGCTCTTAGAACAATCCCTGTTGGTCTAATGAATCTAAGGAGCCAGTTGGGCACAAACTTTGGCATTCAATTAGCTGGATTAGCTATTTCTGCTTTTCCGATGATTATCTTGTATATCATCTTCCAAAAGCAATTTGTGCGTGGTATTTCTGCAGGAGGGGTAAAAGGATAATAAAGGAAGGATGTAGATGGGTGTACGGCTGATCATCGTACTTATCTATCGATTTCTCTTGGTTGTCAAAAATGGTATATACCATTTGGAACAGTGCGCTAAACTTGAAGAAAATTAACAATTCGAAGGAGGTTTATATTATGTTAGCTGAGGTGCAAAAGGTTCTGACGATGTATACGAAACGTGAAATCAATCGAGTATTTTTCGTCGCATGTGGTGGTTCTTCCTCACTTATGTATGCTAGTAAATATGTAATGGATCGGGAGAGTAAGACAATTGATTCGTATCTTTATAGTTCCAATGAATTTATACACCGCAATCCACGGAAACTGAATGAGAAATCGCTAGTTATTTTGTGTTCACACTACGGAAAAACACCGGAGACAGTAGAAGCTGCAAGATTTGCAAGGGATAAAGGTGCTATTACAGTTTCGTTATCCTTTGATATAAATTCACCTCTCGCGCATGCCTCTGAGTATGTCATTGTCTATCAAGACGGGCAAGGAAAGGATTATTTAAACGAGGCGCCAGCCATAATGCTTGAGCTTGTTTTTGGTCTTATTACTGCAAAGGAGGACAATGGGAAGTTAAAAGAGTTGGTTTCTTCCTTAAAAAATCTTCGGCCAATTATTGAAAGGGAAAAAGGGAAGTCTTTTGAAAAGGCAAAGGAATTTGCTCAGTCCTATAAGGATGAAAAGGTGATATATACACTGGGTAGTGGAGCCAACTATGGGATTGCCTATTGGTTTGCTATTTGTTTGCTAATGGAAATGCAGTGGATTCATTCTCATGCTCTTCATGCCGGGGAATACTTCCATGGTCCGTTTGAAATTTTAGATAAAGATGTTCCTATTATTCAGCTATTAGGCTTAGATGAGACTCGCCCATTAGAAGAACGATCCTTGGAATTCACACAAAAATATGGAGATAGAATCGTAGTCCTTGATGCTAAGGAATTTGATTTAACTGGTGTGGAAGAAAGTGTTATGGGTTATATTGCTCCTCTTGTATTACAGGCTGTACTTCGACAATATGCAGAGGAACTAGCTGAAGCCCGTAATCACCCATTAAGCACAAGAAGGTATATGTGGAAGGTTCCATATTAGTTAAAGAAAATTTCAGTAGATTAAATGTTACAGAGCCATGATGAAGTGAGTATTACTCGAAAGGTTTTACGACAGTTATAAAAAGTTAGGAAAGATATTAATAAAACATTGGAGGTAATACTATGTTGAAATTAGATTCTGAACTGTTTTTACAATATGTTGGAAACGAAGCGTTGGCCAAGCGAGAGGAAATTGAAAAAGTGGTTGATGAGATTTCCGCAAAGGGTTTTAAAAATATTTTTCTCATAGGAGCTGGTGGAACGATTGCCATGATGTATCCGTTTGAATACATCTTTAAATCTAATTCTACCTTGAAAGTACATGCAGAGATCGCTTCAGAATTAATAGTAATGAACAATCGCCACCTGACAAAGGACTCTGTATGTATCTTTGCCTCTGTATCGGGTACAACGGCAGAGACAGTGGCTGCTGCTGAGTATTGTAAAGATAAAGGAGCGACAACGATAGGGTTGGTCGCAGAATTAGGAACACCTTTAGCGAAAACGGTTGATCATTGCATCTCAACAGGACACGAAAAGTATTCTTTTGACACGTTTTTTATTCATTTACAAATTCTTTCTTTCCGATTTATTCATAATCATGGTGAGTTCCCTCAATATCAACAGTTTATTAAGGAACTCGCTTTACTGCCAAAAGGAATTTTAAAAGCAGTAAAAGCGTTCGATTCACGTGCCGAACAATTTGCGATTAAACACAAGGATACAAAGTACCACATGTTGGTGGGTGCAGGAAACCTCTGGGGAAATACCTACTCTTACGCCATGTGTATTTTAGAAGAGATGCAGTGGATTAAGACGAAATCAATTCATGCTGCTGAATTTTTCCATGGTACCCTTGAACTAGTTTTAGAAGATACAAGTATGATTCTCTTTCAAGGAGAAGATGAAACACGTCCACTAGTAGAGCGAGTGGAAAGATTTGCAAAAAAAATAACGAAGGAACTATTTATCATTGACACAAAAGAATATGCATTAGAAGGTATTAGTGAGGAATTCAGAAAACATTTTGCTGTAAATCTAAACTGGTCGTTAACAGGAAGACTTAGCGTACATCTTGAGCGAGTAAGAAACCATCCGTTAGAACTACGAAGATATTATAGAAAAGTAGCATATTAAAAGAAATATTGTGTGAATAAATCTATCCTTTATTAAGGAAAAGTACCGCCACGTATCCAGAGTGATAAGTGGCGTTGCTTTTGTGCGCCAGGAGGGGACACTTCCTATTCCACCTGTTACTGAAAAGAATATGGCAGCAAAAGTTATCAGTGTTTAATTCTTCATGTAGCGTCAGGAGATAAGAAGACCGATTTAGGAGAACAACTTCAGCTGGGGTTTGATTTTACTGAGTTAAGAAAGTTCAAATTGAAAAATAATGAAGTAGCTGTCCCTCTAGAATTAGTGGATACGAAGGGAAAAATGAAGATTTTAAAAGATTTTATTCAACAATGTTTTGAAAATGTGAAGAAATAAAGCGTTTAAATAGCTACGCTGTGTCAGAAATATTCACGTTAATTCAAAGAAACATGAATGTTATGAATTTCATGTTTCTTTCTGACACAGGGAGGAAGAAATAGAAGTAACAGCTAAAAAACTACTCTGCGCCAGAAATAGAAATTTTATTTTGAAACGCATATAGGGGTTAAAATTTAATTTTGGATCTACTTTTGCGCGGAGAATGGAGTAGTTTTGTTATTAGTACATTTATGACAATTTACTTCCAAATGTCGTTGTTGTATCGTGAAAGAAAGAGATATAATACAACTAACTACAGTGGGGTGAAACCTATCAATCGAAAAGCACTTAGCAGAATTCCACTATCCAAACTAATGGACCTAACCGTCGACTATGCTTTTAAACAAATGTTTGGAAGTGAGAAAAACAAAAGAATAACAATCGTTTTTTTGAATGCTATTTTGCAACGCACCGGTCGGGACACGATCAAAGAAGTTGAATTTACGAGTCAAGAAGTAGGAGGTGAATACAAAGACGATAAACAGTCACGGCTAGATATTGTTGTTCGAACGCAAAAGGGCGACCTAATAAATATGGAAGTACAATTATCCAACGAACACAACATGTTCAAGCGGACACTCTACTATTGGTCGAGGCTCTACACCTCACAGTTGTCTAAAGGGATGGGATATCATACGCTTTTACCGACAATCACGATTAATATATGCCATTTTACAGTATTCGATAAAAACACATATTACCATAACACCTTCCATTTATATGAAGATTCTACTATGCAGCGTATAAGCGATTCGGATGAGGTGCTAGAAGTCCATTTTATTGAAATGAATAAGTTCTTACACATGTGGAGCCGAAATGAATTGAACGCCTTTGACGATATTTTAGTTCGCTGGTTACTACTGCTCGGTATGGTCGATGCACGGAAAGAAAAAGTTTACAATCAAATCTATCAAGAATTGGAGGAATTAGCGATGAAAGACGAAATTCTAGCCAATGCATTTTCAGCTTGGGAGCAACTAAGCAAATCCAAAGAAGATGTACTCGCTTATGAATCTCGCTTGAAATACATCTTGGACGAAGAAGCAAAGTTAGAAGACGTAAAATACATGGCTGAAAAAAAGGGAAGAGAAGAAGGAAGGGAAGAAGGAAGGGAAAAAGGAATACTGGAAGAAAAAGAGGAGACGGTTCGAAAATTGCTTGCTAAGAAAATGGATGTAGATTTTATTGCAGAAGTGACAGGACTAACTGTTGAACGGATAAATGAGATAACATCTCTCTAGTGTCAGAAACATTCATCTTAATCCCATCAAATGTGGTTGTAAAAATTTTCATGATTGTTTCTAACATAAGGAACGAACACTTCTTTAAAAGGTGGTAAAAATGGAGGGAAATCAGGCAAAGTTATTAGAGTCAAAACAAGTGTTAGAAAAGTTAGCACATGGCATTAATCCCATAGATGGATCAGCTATAGTGACAGACCATTTGTTAAACAAACCTCAAGTTATTCGGCATTTATTTACTATAATAAATTTTTTAGATAGTGAACTTGAGAAGAAGAAGAAAAAAATAAAAAATAGAAAACGGCCTAATAAAGTGGTGCTTTCACTAGAGCAACTAGAAAGTGTAGTGCTACCAAAAGGGCTTATAGGTATAAATGAGTTTGCACGGGCGGTAAATATAGTAATTGATAAAGAGGTTTCAAAAAAAATAAGTGGTGCAGCAATAAATAGAAAGCTGAAACAAATTGGTATTTTAAGTGAAGAAATGATTAGTGAAAATAAGATACGTACGGTGGTAAACGACAATTCCATTGCTTATGGGATTGAAAGTATTGAAAGTTATTATAACGGAGAAGCTTATCAACGAGTAGTTTACAATGATATAGGAAAAGAATTTCTTTTGAAAAATATTATTTATTTAATGGCATTAGATTAACTTCACTTTTCAACTGGAACGAACGTATAAAAACCAGAACAAAGCAATTAAGCTAAGGTCTGGTTTTTAATCATTTATTTAAACTGAAGCATCTTGCCCAGCTGCTTGACTAATTCGCTGTTTCTTAGACTTCCTAAAATAAAGCAATTCATATATACAAGGAATCACAATCAGCGTTAGCAAGGTTGCCATAGCTAACCCACCAATAACTACAATAGCCAAGCTTTGTGATACTAAGCTTCCTGTTTCAGCCTGCTTCATTAGTAATGGAAGCATCGCACAAATGGTTGCAATCGCAGTCATGAAGATTGGTCTCATTCTTGTAGCGGTTGCTTCTACAAGTGCGTCGCGAATTATCATTTTTTGTTCATTTTGTTTTACTCGGTCTAGAAGCACAATCGCATTTGTTACGACAATCCCGATTAGCATCAATGCTCCTAATAGTGCCGTAATATCAACTGGTATTCCGCTAATAAGAATTCCTAAAATAGCGCCAATTGCTGCAAGTGGTAGGGAGCAAAGAATTGCGATAGGTGCTTTGATTGACTTAAATGTGATGACCATTATTAAAAATACAATTCCAATAGAGACAAGCATAATGAGAAATAAGTCTGTAAAATCTTCTGCTTGTTGGCTACTTGATCCTCCAACTAGAACCTCCACATTATCCGGTATATCCATTGTTTCCTGTTCTTTATTATCCCCGAATATTTCTAGATTTATCTTGCTTGAGATTTCGGATAGTTTCGCAGGGTCAATGGATGCGGTTACACGAAGGTAAGCATCTCCATCTTTATGGAATTGATTAGTTGAACGCTCTTCACTTTGCAGCTTAGCAATGGACGATACTGGTACAAGACCTGTATCGGTCATAACTTGTATATTTTCCAAGTCTTTTGGTGTTTTCGTATCAAAAAGCGGTTCCAAGAATACCATTTTTGGTTTGTCGTTTAAACTTATCGTTCCTATCGGTGTTTTATTTAGCATTACGCCTAACTGTTGCGCAATCTGTTCTGTGTTTCCTTTTGTTGGATCGACCTTGAGGGAATATACGGTTTTCTTTTCATCCTGATTAGTTGCAACTTCTTCTACGCCTTCGATGTTCATAACTTTTTCTTTAATGGCTGTGGCCACTTCTTCAAGGCTCTCTAAATTTTCACCTACTACATCGATCGTGATATTAGTACTTGCGCCACCCATCATAAAGGATGCTGCAGTTACTTCTAATAGCGCATCAGGATATTGATCTTTTTTCTTTTCCATTTCTTTAACGATGTGTTCTGTATCTTTATTATCATGCAATAAAATACTGAAGGAGGCTTCCGTCGATGATCCGACCCAGCCATATTGAGCAGCTTCGGCTGGTGAACCTACCTGAGAAAATACATATTGGACTTCATCCATCTCTAGAATAGAAGATTCCAATTCTAACGTTTTGGCCTTTACTTCATCTAAAGGTGTATCATTTGGGTAACTTAGCGTGGCTACAACATAGTCAGCAGAAGAGTTGTCAACTGCTCCTTTTGGAATGGCAAAGTAAGTACCAATGGAGCCGATGAAAAGGATGATGGATAACAAAAAGATAATCCATTTATGATTCAAAGACCATGTAACTATCTTTGGAAAACGAACAGCTGGTTTATGTTCCGGCATCTTTGTATTCTTCAATAATCCTGCACTCATTAACGGAACTACAGTCAACGCGACGAGCAAGGATGCAAGCAAGGAATAAGTAACGGTCAATGCAAATGGTAAAAGGAATTCCTGTAATCCTCCATTTAATAAGCTCATCGGTAAAAAGACTGCTACCGTTGCTAGTGTAGAGGCAGTAATTGCGACTCCTACTTGTTTCGTTGCGGCAATCACCATTTGGACGGAGAGTTTCTCAGTTTGCATTTTGCGGAAAATATTTTCGATTACGACAATGCTGTCATCCACTAGACGTCCAACTGCAACAGCCACTCCGCCAAGCGTTAATATATTCAGTGTTACACCAGACAATGATAGTAGGAATAACGTTAAACATAGTGACAAAGGAATCGATACGATAGTAATAAAAGTAGAACGGATATTTCGTAAAAAGAGCATAATGACAATCGTCGCAAATAGTGCACCAAGAAGCACTTCCTTGATCATCGTATGAACGGAGTTTTGAACCAGATCAGCAGAAGAGACATAAACAACAGATTCTTGCTGATCATATTTTTTATTAATTTCCTTTGTTACTTTTTCAATTTCTTTGCTAATCGTTACAGCATTGGATTTGCTGTCTTTTGTGATGCTTATATCTAGACTATCCTTTCCGTTGAATCGACTGATGAAATTCGTATCTTTTGTTTCTTTAATGGATGCAATATCTTCCAGTTTTACGTCAGGTCCTACATTTATTCCTTTCAATTTTTCAATGCTTGTTAGATCACCAATTACTTTAATATTGCTATTTTTTCCATCTATTATTTTCTCGCCGATAGCTACTGCGATATTTTGACCATGCAGAATCCCCATAACCGATTGAAAAGGAATTTGATTTTTAGCCAATTTTGCATTATCAATTTTGATAGTAATGATTGAATCTGTGATTCCATATACATCTACATTGGACACCCCTTTGATTTCTTGATACCGGGATAGAAGCTCTTCACGGGCAAAATCCATATTTTTTGTAGTCATTCCATCATCAAAGGTAACGGCAATGTTAGCTATTGGAATCATGGACGTATTAAGCTGGGAAATTATTGGCTTAGATATATTAATAGGTAAGGCCACATTGCTTAATGCTTCTGTTACATCCTGTTTCGCTTGTTTCATATCGTATCCCGCCTCAAAGAACAGGTCCACTTTAGAGAATCCGTCTCCAGTTGTAGAATACACGGATTTTTTGCCATTTAATCCTCTAACGGCTCTTTCAATTGGCATAGTCACTTCAGATTCCATCGTTTTGGAATCCGTTCCTTGCCCCATGGATATGATGGTGACTTGCGGATTGTCTGCTGAAGGTAAGAACTCCATTGGTAGTTTAAAATAACTGACTACACCTATAACTAATATTAGGATGGTCAATACAGCAACCGCTGCTTTGTTACTAAAAGCCCATTTAGTAAAACTCGACATATAGAACTCCTCCTAAAAATTCGAAAGTTTGATAAAAAATATGAAAATAATTGCGAAATGAAACAACTGATCACTAACTATCTTTTTAATTTTAAAAATTTAACCAGCATATATGCTCCCTTCTTTCACTTTTTAGTTGTATCTTCATTGTAAGAAATGGAAACATATTCCGCATTGAACCTTAGATTTAATTTTCCCTACGGCTAAAGGCTGACAAGTTTAAAAAGATTTAAATTTATAACAAAAAAGCCACAACTACCGAATATTACCGGTTATTGTAGCTTTGCATTTCATCTAGTTGGGACCTACTTAGGAATTATCATCTATTGTAAGGTATCTTCGCTTAATATCTTTTTTGGGGAAAGTGATTTTAAGTGTTTCATTGTGAAAGGAGGTTTTTGTTTCTTTTTCGGAAATTGAATAGGGAAGGGGGATAACGTGCTCTCGTCGTTGATAAAATTGTTTTCTTCCCGTGTGGGTCTCATAATTGACTTCCTCTAGAATGGAATTCTCCACTCCTATTCTTAACTGATTACCGATGATTTCTAATTGAATTTGGTTCTTCGTACAACCTGGTAGATTTGCTTCAATAATCACTTCTGAGTCAGTTTCATACGTGTTAATCCAGTGCGGGTTAGATGTAAGCTGAGTATTTATATGCTTAAAGAATTGATTGAGATAAGAATCCATCCCATTTATCAAATTCAATAGTGAAAATGGTTTAAATTCCATATCGGACATTCTAACGAGCTGATGATCTTTATTCTCCTTTGGGAGGTTGTCATTTCCAAAGGTCATTTTTATTCCTCCTTTTATAAATGCTATTCATGAAATAGATTATGTTAGATCGGACAATTGGTAGTGGGCATTCCATCTATTAATATTGCAACTATAGTAATGACGGCCGAATCTTTCCACAAGACAGGAAGGAATGAAAAAGTGTATCGTAGTAAATGCATATATAAAAAATAGGAGGACTACATATGAATAATAAATACGAACAGATCTTTCAATCTTTTGCTTTTCCTTCAGGGGTAGAGGTAAAGAATCGAATAATGATTGCACCAATGACCACTTATTCATCCCAAGATAATGGAGAATTATCCGAACAAGAGCTAGCTTATTATAAGGAGCGATCTGGCGGAGTTGGGGCATTTATTACAGCATGTGCATATGTCAGTTTAGATGGAAAAGGATTTCCTGGTCAATTCAGTGTCGATGATGATATTTTCATCCCTAGACTGAATAAACTAGCGAAAACAATTCAATCGAATGGAACAAAAGCGATTCTGCAAATTTATCATGGGGGTAGACAATCACCACCAACATTATTGCCAGACCAACAGCCTGTTTCGGCAAGCGCTATTGCAGCTGATCGGGAAGGGGCACCAGTTCCGCGTGAAATGACCGAAGTTGAAATACAAAATACTATTAAAGCTTTTGGTGAGGCAACGCGACGAGCTATTGAAGCAGGATTTGACGGAGTGGAACTTCACGGTGCTAATACATATCTATTACAACAATTTTTCTCTCCACACTCTAATAGAAGAGAAGACCAATGGGGAGGGTCTCTTGAAAAAAGAATGCAGTTTCCATTAGCTGTCGTGAATTCTGTAAAAAAAGCAGTTGCAGAACATGCTAAAACACCATTTATTGTAGGGTATCGAATATCACCTGAAGAAGGAACAAATCCTGGGATTACCTTGGAGGATACGCTTCAATTTGTCGATAAGCTAGCAGATCAAGCACTCGATTACTTGCATGTATCTGTCATGCATTTCTGGAATGGCTCTTTCCGTGAGAAAAATGAATCCCAATCAAGGATTATCAAAGTTTATGAAAAAGTTGGCAGTCGTGTCCCAATTTTAGGTGTTGGCTCACTACATAGTCCTGAGGAAGTAGTGGAAGCATTAGAAACAGGCGTCCCATTAATTGCTTTAGGCCGAGAGATGCTTATGGAACCAAAATGGATTGAAAAAGTGGAAGCCGGACAAGAAGATCAAATACGTACCACCCTTTCTAAAAAGGATCAAAAGGAATTAGTAATACCTGACCCATTATGGGACCGCTTAATAAATGTAAAAGGTTGGCTGCCGGTAGAAGATTAAGTATTTTCGCTCCTGTGTGGCTAGCGCTTGGAAATAGGTATAAATTTTTAAAGAAATAATGGTATAATAGTGTACTTAGGTAGATTAGAAAGTTATGGATCTAATTGAAATGAAGGAATCCAAAACATCTTCTTGGTTGTTTTCGGAAACGTTATCGGAGGTGTCAATATGAATAAAAAATGGACTATTGAAAGTATCCGTGAGTATGTCACGAAGAATTCAGATAGTGTATTACTGTCAAAAGAATATATAGGATACTCGCAAAAACTTCTATTTAAATGTGCTTGCGGAAATAATTTTGAAAAAACTTTCACTAAATTTAAAGGTAGCAATCAGAAAAAATGTACAGACTGTTTAGCACCTAGGGCTTCACGTTAAATCTTGCCTTCATTTAGAATTGTTTCGGTGCTTTAATACATGAATAGAAAGAGCTGACGAAAATGCATTTCGGCAGCTCTTTCGTTTTTTATGAAGCTTAGAAATGTTCATTCATTTTAAAAGGTTTTAGAAATCTTTTATAGAAATAAACATATATAGAGTAATTTTGTTAATGGAAGTGAATCTTATTAAAAAAGGTACTAGTGAAGGAATGAAATAAATGAAAGGAGTAATGCACGATGAATTTTATTACATCATTATTCAATTCACATATTGACTTATATATTAGACTAATTGTTGCTACGATTATAGGATTTTTAATTGGCTTGGAAAGGGCTATTAAGAATAAGCCGGCGGGGATTAGAACGCATATTTTAGTCTGTTTGGGATCAACACTTGCAATGATTCTTTCGACGTTAAATCAAGGTGATGGCAATGATCCAATGCGTTTAGCAGCACAAGTAATTAGCGGGATTGGATTTCTTGGTGCAGGTGTAATTTGGTTAGATAAGGATAATATAAAACGAGGTCTTACTACTGCAGCAAATCTTTGGATTACTGCTTGTGTTGGTTTAACGATAGGTTATGGAGCATATGATTTAGCTATTATCACTGTAATTTTAATGTTTATTGCGATGAACTTACCAAGACTTGTAGAAAAAACGGGAATATTACCATCTAGAGAAGTAGAAGAAGATGATAGTGATGGCGAATAGGAAAGTAAGTATGAATTTTAACGCGTTCATAATATGGATAGTAATTTTTTGAATATTGTTCTATTCTAAATTAAGAAAATAGAATCAATTTAATAATCGTAATAATTTCATGGTTAAGGGATGGATAATATGAAAAAAGTCACTGGTGATTCGGGTATTCAGAAAGTAAATCAAAATGTAACTAATATAGATGACTGGGTGGCGCAGTATCGTACTTTTTCTAAGCAAGGGAAAAATGCTTCCTATATCCCAGCTTTAGAGAAGGTGGAATCTTCCAATTTGGGTATCACTATTATTGGGCCTGATGGGACCATGATAAAGTCTGGTGATTGGAACGTTCCTTTTACTTTACAAAGTATTTCCAAAGTAATCAGCTTTATCGCTGCATGCATGCACCATGGTATCCCTTATGTATTGGATCGGGTGGATTTAGAACCAACTGGCGATCCATTTAACTCCATTATTCGTTTAGAAATGCACAAGCCAGGAAAACCATTTAATCCGATGATCAACGCGGGGGCAATAACAGTTTCCTCTATTCTTCCAGGATCAACTCCAGAGAAAAAATTAGAATCCATTTATTTATTAATGGAGAAAATGGTTGGGAAACGTCCTACATTAAATGAGGAAGTGTTCGTTTCGGAATGGCAAACCGCAAATCGAAATAGAGCTTTAGCCTATTATTTAAAAGAAACAGGTTATTTAGAAATAGAGGTGGAGGAAGCTTTAGAGGTATATTTGAAGCAATGTTCGTTAGAAGTAACAACAGAAGACATCGCTTTAATAGGCTTAATATTGGCACATGATGGATTTCATCCAATTCGAAAGGAACAAATTCTTCCTAAAGAAGTGGCCAGATTAGCCAAAAGTTTAATGCTGACTTGTGGGGTTTATAACGCTTCCGGTAAATTTGCTGCTTTTATTGGAATACCAGCAAAGACCGGGGTTTCCGGTGGGATAATGGCAACCGTTCCACCTCGTGTTAGAAATGAAGAATTTCCTTTCCAGGAAGGCTGCGGGATAGGCATTTATGGACCAGCTATTGATGAATATGGAAGTAGTGTAGCAGGTGTAATGTTGTTGAAAAAGATTGCAGATACATGGGATTTAAGCATTTTCTAAAATAAAGGCTCTCCAAATTACATGAATGTGATTTCTAGAGCCTTTAACGTATTATACATAGGAAAGGCGTTGCGCAATTTCTTCTGCAATTTTCAAACCGTGAAATCGTCCATCTTCAATGTACACACTATTGGTAATACCACCAGTTACAACTCCAGAAAGAAAAATGTTTTTGACATTAGATTCGTGTGTTTTAGGATTAAAAGAAGGAACTAGTGTAGAAAGGTCGGTTTGAATGCCGATGCTTTGGAGCAATGAAATATTTGGCTGATACCCGATGAGGGAAAACACAAAGTCATTTTTTAAGGAAACAGTACCATCGGGAGAAATTATATTAATGGTTGTATCATCTATATTTGCAATAGTTGAATTCGGATAAAAGCTTATTTGTTCCTTTTTTAGAAGGTTACGCATATCTAACAGCAAAGATGGTTTAATGCCTTCTAAGACAGTTTCTCCTCGGTGTACAAGCGTAACATGAGCACCATTACGATAAAGATCAATCGCAGCTTCAATCGCCGAATTTTTACCACCTACAACTGTAACATGTTGTCCAAAATAATTGTGGCCCTCTTTATAATAATGTGATACCTTGGATAAACTTTCCCCAGCTACCTCTAACTTTCTAGGGGTATCGAAAATACCAGTTGCAAGAACAATCATCCGCCCTTCGTATGGAATGGCATTACCCACACGATCTTCTGCATGGATAATAAAGGATGCTGTACTTTTAGTAATAGAATTTACTTTTTGATAGCATCTAATATTTATTTCTTGCCTTTCTGATACTAAGCGATAATATTTTAGTAACTCATTTCGAGAAGGGCGCACATCTTGAGAGAGGAAAGGGATATTGCCAATTTCTAAACGATCTGAAGTACTATAGAAAGTCATATGTAATGGACAGTTGACTATGGAATTGACAATCGCCTCTTTTTCAATAATTACATAAGAAAGACCTTTTTCTTGAAGAGCAAGCCCCGTTGATAACCCACATGGCCCCCCACCAATAATAACAACATCATACATACAATTAATATTCCTCCTTCAAAATTTTTGCATAATCAATCGCTGATAGCCAGTCCCAGTATGCTCAGACGAATAAGAATAAATACCAGAAAGTTCTAAACCGATTCCTTTATATTCATCTCCTAAAAATACTGTAGCTTTATCTTTGCCAATCGAAGAAAAAAGTTCATCTCTTACTTTTCAACAATCTAGTGGGGGCATCTGGATAAATAATTGCATTGTCGTTTTCATTGCGTTGTTTATCTCACTTAGCCGACTATTGGATTTTTGTTTATTCAAAATGAAGGATAACTCAAGAAAATTCGTTATTCGGTGACTTTTTGGGACATCCTCCCTTTCAAAGCTGGAACTTTTATGAGAAGAATGAATTAATGCCAATTGCAAAAAGCATATTAAAATAATCGGATAATCCTATAGTTTATAATACTTTAAAATAATATTTTCAAGCTGTCCCAAGGGTAATCCCTTGTGGCAGCTTATTTTTGTTTCTATTAACTTGTACCAAAGTTATTTTTATTAGTTCTTTTTTGATAGAGGAGGTGAATATACTCTCTTAGTAGTTCTATTTTTCAAATATTAAAGGAGGCTGCGTTTTGGAAAGCTTGAAAAATATAACCTTGCAGCAAAGCAATCATTTCGTCTATCACCGTATGGGTAAAAGGAGCGTTGATATTATTGGAAGTGTTTCGTTAATCATCATTTTAGTTCCAATTATATTACTTTTTTCTATCATTCTACTTCTATTTTCTGGAAGACCTATACTTTTTAAGCAAATCCGATCTGGTATGAATAATACTCCTTTTAAGATTTGGAAGTTCCGAACGATGCAAATGGAGTCAGAAGAATCCAGTAGCCATCAATATGAATGGCAGAATGAAGTTCCTGAAGACTTTTCATTCGCTAAGCCGGAACATTTAATAGTTACAACCTTGGGAAAAATATACAGAAAGTACAGCATAGATGAAATCCCTCAATTATGGAATGTACTAAAAGGGGATATGAGCTTTGTGGGACCTCGGCCGGAAATGGTCGAAATTACAAATCATTATTCTAAAGAACAAAAGAAACGACTCATCATAAAACCAGGAATAACAGGATATGCACAAGTTCATGGTAGGTCCAATATTACGCATGGTGAAAAAATAGCGAGGGATTTATATTACGTGCAAAATTGTTCGTTTTTACTGGATTTAAAGATTGTAATTCGAACTATTCTTATTGTGATTACTGGGAAAGGAGCTTATTGAATATAAGCTATATGTACAAGTAATATATTTCAATAGTTTTTCAAAAGGAGTAGTAGAAGTGCTTGTAGATATCCATAATCACATTTTACCGGGACTAGATGATGGAGCACAGTCCATGGAAGAAGCAATATTACTTGCTACAAATGGAGTAGCAAATGGTGTAACGCATATAATTGCTACTCCACATCATCTGAATAGAAAATATACGAATTCTTCGACAGAAGTGAAAGAAGCAGTAGCAAATTTATATAGGGAACTTTCTCGTAAAAATATTCCCTTGAAAATCCTTCCAGGGCAAGAAATTCATTTAACCGCTAATATTCTTGAAGAATTAGATAATAATTTATTAACCCTGGCCAACAGTGGCAAATATATATTAATAGAACTACCTAACAACCATATTCCAACTAATACTTTAGAAGTCTTTTTTCAAATTCAACTGAAAGGATACATTCCAATTATTGTACATCCAGAAAGAAATGCTGCACTTAGGCGAAACAAACAACTTCTATATGAGTTTGTAAATAAAGGGGCTCTTATCCAAATAACTGCTTCGAGCCTAATTGGAGTTAATGGTAGAAGTATAAAGAAATACACCAAAGTATTAATCAAACACAATTTAGTTCATTTTATAGCTTCAGATGCACATCATTATGTAAAAAGACCATTTTTATTGAAAAAAGCATACCAATATGTAAAGAAAAGGTTTTCCGAAAGTCATGTTACTTACTATTGTGAAAATGCTAAACACGTCCTATTTGGTACAGAGTTTCTACCATTACCACCAGTTGGTTTCAAAAAGACTCGTCATTTGTGAATAAATAGTTGATTCTATACCAATGAACCAACAAAAGGGGTCATGAATCATATGGAGGAAACAATTAGTCTACATGAACTATTTAAAACAATAAAAAAACGGTTTGTGCTCATTATTAGCATTATCGTTTTAGTAGTAACGATTACTGGTATATACAGCTACTATTTTCTAACTCCGATTTACCAAGCATCAACACAAATTCTCATAAATCAAAAGGAATTCCAGCGAGGACAATTAAACAGTCAGGACATTCAAACGAATCTTCAATTAATCAACACATACAATGAAATTATAAAAAGTCCAATTATTCTTTCAAAAGTAATCGAAAATTTGAATTTAAATACGACACCAGAATTACTTAATACAAAAATAACCGTTTTTAATCACCAAAACTCCCAAGTTGTTAACATTAGAGTAGTAGATCCAGGGTTGCAAAAAGCAATCGATATCGCGAATATGACAGCCGAAGTTTTCCGTGTAGAAATTAAGACATTGATGAATGTGGATAATGTAAACATTCTCTCAATAGCTGTAGACACGAAGAATATTTCACCTGTTAAACCCAATCCAAACCTTAATATGGCAATTGCAGCAGTTATCGGCTTAATGCTAGGAGTGGGAATAACTTTTCTCTTAGAGTATTTAGATACAACAATAAAAACCGAGCAGGATATTGAAGAATTAATAGGATTACAAATTCTGGGGCTTGTTAGCCCGATTTCAAGGAAAAATTTAAAAAGAACAAAAGAATTGACTAGTCGCAAAAGGAAAAGAGGATCAAAAAGTGTTTAATAAGAAAAAGAAATTGCAGAAATTAGTTGCACGGAAACTTGTGACGAGTGTTAGTCCTAGATCTATCATTTCGGAACAGTTCCGAACGGTTCGGACAAACATTAACTTTTCACTACCAAGTAAGGAATTGAAAACACTTTTATTTACTTCTTCTTCAATTGGAGAAGGAAAATCCACGTCAGCTGCAAACGTTGCAATTGTTTTTGCACAAGAAGGAAAAAAAGTGCTCCTAGTAGATGCTGACTTGAGGAAACCTACAATGCATTACACATTTGAAAAGTCCAATACACCTGGTTTAACCAACTTGCTGACGGGCCATTGGCATATTAATGAAGTAGTAAAGGAATCTGGAATTAATGGATTGCACCTGATTACATGTGGTCCAATACCCTCCAATCCTGCAGAACTTCTTGGATCAAGTTCAATGGACATTTTTATAAAAGAAATAAAAGAGAGATATGACATGATTATTTTCGATGCCCCACCAGCTCTTTCCGTTTCGGATGCTCAAATACTTTCCAATAAATGTGATGGTACAATACTTGTCATTAGTTCAGGTAAAACGGAGAAAAAGAACGCTGTAAAAGCTAAAGAAGCGTTACAAACCTCTAAAGCAAATATTATTGGGACAATTCTTAACAACTATAAACTTGAAAAGAATCATTACTATTACCAGTTCTACGGGTAATAAAGTGAACTACAAACGAACTTATTGCCGTTTTGATTTATCGATTGGAGAAAATATATGGAAGAAATGCATTTTAATAAACAAAAAACGATGACTGGCTTATTTTGGAGTGCGACGGACATATTTGCAAATAGTGGGATTCAATTTATCATTCAAATTATTCTAGCAAGACTCCTATTACCGGAGCATTTTGGCGTTATTGGAATGGTTTTAGTATTAAATGCGATTTCAACCTCCTTAGTTGACTGCGGATTTTCCCAAGCATTGATAAGAGATCAAGATACAAGTCAAGCAGACTATTCGACAATATTCCATTTTAACTTGATCATTTCTATTTTAATTTATTTTGTTTTATATGTTAGTGCTCCTTTTGTCAGTCGATTCTTTAGTACTCCGCAATTGATTGAAATTATTCGAGTACTTTCTATTACCCTTATAATAACTTCATTAGCAATAATTCAAAGAGTAAAGCTTACTAAAATGCTCGATTTTAAAACGTTGGCGAAAGTAAAATTCATAGCCGTATTTACATCTGGTAGTATATCAATTTTAATGGCCTTTTTAGGTTTCGGTGTCTGGAGTTTAGTTGCCAATATGATTGTTCTTCAATTCATACAAACTATATTATTATGGTGCTTTAATCGTTGGATTCCTTCATTAACATTTAATATGAAATCATTTAAAAAGTTTTTTAGATTTGGATATAAACTTTTAATATCCGGAATTATCGATTCCATTTACAATAATTTGTACTATTTAGTAATTGGTAAACTTTACACTGCTACCCAACTTGGATATTATTCAAACGCCGAGAGATTAAGGGACATGTCTTCTCTACCTATTGTAGCTACATTACAACGAGTAACCTATCCGGTACTGAGTAGAACCCAAGATGACGAAGAAAGACTTAAATCAGTATTTAAAAATATGATTAAAATAACTAGTTTTATTAATTTTCCTCTTATGATAGGTATTGCGGTAATCGCAACTCCGCTTTTTCAAGTACTCTTTGGTGAAAAATGGCTACCGTCGGTACACTATTTTCAATTGTTATGTATTGCAGGTATGATGTACCCAATTCATTCTTTAAATCTTAATGTTCTGCAAGTAAAAGGGAGATCAGATCTGTTTTTACTATTAGAAGTTATAAAAAAAGTTATTATTACCTTATTGGTTGCTTTGTCATTGCTTTTGAAATTAGGTATCATCGGGCTCATTTGGACAGGTGTTATTAGTTCGTTCATCTCGTTATTTATAAATACGTACTATTCAGGAAGATTAATAGGGTATTCAACTAAAAATCAGTTGAAGGATTTATTCCCTATGTTTTCCATTTCTATTTTGATGGGATGCGTAGTATTTGTATCTGGTTATATATTGCCAGATGATTATTTAATCAAGTTAATTTGTCAAATTTGCATCGGCATTTCTGTTTATATTCTAGCTAGTGGAATTTTCAGGATTAGACAATTAATGGATTTGTATCAATTAATTTTTCCATTCATTTTAAAGTTAAAAATGTTAAATAGGTAAAGTATTATATATTTGGAATTATAAGTTTGGTTGCTATTCAAAAAAAGAGGAGGCTTTCAATCATTGGACTAAAGTTTAAGGATCCCATTCATATTACTAGACCGTTGCTTCCAAATCTTCAAAATGTATCTAGCGGGCCATTGCCCTACGATAGACATGGTACTTCACAATGGAGGTATTGGGGAAGTATACAACATCGGTGGAAATAATGAAAAAGAAAATATAGAAATCGTTAAACTAATTCTAAACTATTTAAATAAAGAGGAGAATTTAATTGAATTTGTACAAGATCGTTTTGGTCATGATAGGAGATATGCAATAGATAATTCTAAAATAAGTAAAGGATTGGGATGGTCTCCTTCTTATACCTTTGAAGAAGTTGTTGCAGAAACAATCATTGGTATATAGAGAATAAAGTATGGACCGACATCTCAAATTTTGCCACCAGTTAAAGAAAAGTACTAGGATTATTTATAGAAAATGATTAACTAAAAAACAAACTAGGAGGAAGAAATAAAGAAATTTGTAAAGTAATTTTACGTTTGAAAAAAATGTTTGCAAAAACTATTTCTATATTTCGAATTTTAATTGAATCGGGGGATATACATTGAAGGTAATGGTGACAGGAGCAGCAGGTTTTATAGGTCCTTACGTCGTACAAGCATTATTAGAACAACAAATTTCGGTAATAGCGGTAGATAATTTATCGACTGGAATGTTAAGTAATATATCAAAAAATGTTCTCTTTTATGAAATAGATATTACGAAAAATGAATTAGAGTCTGTTTTTCAAATAGAACAACCTGATTATGTCATTCATTTGGCTGCACAATCATCCGTTATCAAATCAATGATTAATCCAGTAGAAGATTGCCAAGCAAACTTATTTGGCACTTTGAATATTTTAAGATATGCGAGACAATATGAAGTGAAAAAATGCGTGATGGCTTCTACAGCAGCAGTATATGGCAATCCTACTAAACTTCCAGTTTTAGAGGACAGTAAAATTTCTCCTCTCTCTTTTTATGCACTTTCTAAAATATCTGCCGAAAAGTATGCACAGCTTTATGAAAAATTATTTGATGTAAAAAGCACTATATTACGATTTTCTAATGTTTTTGGCCCTAAGCAACCAAATGGAGTCATTTCAAGTCTTATCCTCCGGTTAATAGAGGGAGAAAACCCTATTATTTACGATGGTAATCAAACGAGAGATTTTATCTATGTAAAAGATATAGCAACGGCGTGCGTACAAGCCATTATGTCTGAACATACAGGTGTTTATAATATTAGCTCTGGTGTAGAAATTTCTATTCAAAGACTCTATGAAGAAATAGCTGAACTAATAGGTTTGAAGAGAGAACCAATTTATGAATCTCTGAGAGATGGAGAAATTCAACGAAGTGTTCTCTCTAATGAAAAAGCAATTGCATCGCTTGGGTGGAACCCATCTTATAGTTTTGTTCAAGGTTTGACAGAAACGATACAATATTACAAGCTACTAAACCAACCATATTAGAAAGGGGAGTTATTTGGAGCTCATTGAGATTAAAACACTGAAGCATTTAGAAGTATTCGAAAAAGAATGGAATGCCATTTTGCAAGAAAGCAAAAATGATAATCCATTTATTAAATATACTTTTAGTTATAATTGGTGGAAGTTTATAGGACTTCAAGAGAAAGTTGAAATTTATGCAGTTAAGGAACATAACAGAATTATTGCTTTTTTTCCGTTTCAGGTTAAAAAAAATAACTTTTCATACGTTTTCCACTTTTTAGGTCAAAGTAGAGAAAGTTATATGGATTTTATTGTTAAAAAAGTAGATAAGAAAAGAACTATTATGTTCACGATGGATGAATTAATTAGATTGAAAAAAAGTATCGTGTTTTATTTAGATGGACTATTAGAAGTTTCGGATACTATAGATAGTTTATCTGAGTATCTAATAGCTCGAAATTTGAAAGCTGGCTATTATAAAATGGATTTACCTTCATTTGATTTGGAGAAAATGTTGAAATTAGATCTAAGCTTGGGTTATGAACTTTCCAATTTAGAAAAGTCTATTGAACTTGGTAACACCAATTTAATTATTTTCTCTACTAATACTCTAAAAGCAAAAATGTACCGAAACTTTTTATGGATCAAAGAATGGAGTTTATCTAAGAAAAAGTTATCAAAAAGAAAATTGAAAAGCCTTTATAACAAAGAAAAATTAGAAGGAATTTGAGCAAATTAATCGTGGGCACAGATTAAATTGGTCTCATCTTCATTCAAATTACCACTGTTAGACTAAGGAACATTTTTGTTGTCATGAGTATATAGTGGTAATTACTTTTTCTATATTTCATATACTTCTTTTAAAGTGTATTTCGTAAAGGGAGTCAATTTATGTATTACACGGTGTTATTAATAGGATTTATTTTTCAGTTATTTAACAAAAAGATATTATTCTGGATTTTTTCGATAATTTTAGTTTTACTAGCTGTCTTAAGATATGGTATTGGATTAGATTTTTTTGCTTATGAATATCTATACTTAAGGTTGAATCCATCTATTTTAGATGAGATAAGATTTGGATTAGATAACCAAGAAGCCGGCTTTCGAGCTCTTGGTTCTATTATGAAGAACATAGGGTTAAGTTATCAACAATATTTAGGGGCATATTCCATTATTACTATTTTGTATATGTCAAAAATTTGCAATAAATACAGTAATAATCCTACACTCTCCTTATTACTCTTCTTTTGTTTTTATTATTTAACATGGACTTTTAGTGGAATTAGACAAGGAGCTACTATAGCTATTGGATTGTTTTATTTGCTAGAGTGTATTGAAAAAAATAAAACAATAAAATTTGTTTTTATTGTAATTTTACTTTCTTTCATACACTCATCTGCTATTGTACTACTTCTTTTATACTTTTTATCGAGAATAGATATTGATAAAAATAAGTTGATAAAATTATCAGTAGCTAGTATAACGCTATCATTAATACCTTCCGGTTTTATAATAAGTAAATTGACTTGGTTGCCCTTTTATTCCAGAATTTTTCCATATCTTAACACCGAAATTACATTAAATTTATTTGATTTCGCTGGAATTTGCAGAATCCTATTCCTTATTGTTGCTTTAACATACTACGATCAATATTGTAAACAAAGTGATATATCCAAAAAGATTATAAATATGTATATATTAAGTTTTATCATGTATTTTTTACTTCAGTTCTCAGAATTAACAGCAGCTAGGTTAGGAATCTATGGTAAGTTCTTGGATATCATTATACTGGCAAATATTTTGTATTTATATAAGTTATCCATAAATAGGCTAATATATATATTAGGCATACTGTTTCTATGCTTTATGTATTTATCTAAAGAGTCGGCTGAAATAAAAAAAGTGATAATAACCGACTCACTAATAACTCCTTATGTAAATGTCTTTAACAAAGGCACTTATAATTTTAGTCGATTTAATATATTTATAGATGACTGATTACAGAATTAGTTCTGTTCAAGCTACGAACTTTCGGACGGTATAAAATTATGCATTATCTAGCCGCTTTTTGGAATATTAGAATTCCAAAGGCGGCTGTTTGTATTTTCATCAATCTTCGGAGCTATGTTTACATTAAGTTGAATAATACACAATGCCCAAGCATATTATAAAAATGAAGTAACTATGGAAAGTATTTCTTTTGCTTAGGGAAAAAAATGAGGTGTTATCATCAAAAAAAATGTAGGGATTCTATGTCAATTCTTTTATCCAGAACATGTCTCTTCGGCAACTTTAATTACTGAACTTGCAATTGGTTTAAAAGAAAGGGGATTGGATGTCGGAGTAGTTTGCGGATATCCCCAAGAGTACATTTCTGACGATTTTAAAAAAATCCCAGCACATGAGAATTTGGAAGGAGTAAAAATAAAAAGAGTTAGATATACCAGGTACAATAATAAATCGAAATTTGGTCGTATCTTTAATTTTTTTTCACTTTTTCTATCTATGCTTACTAAGTTATCTTACTTAAGAAAATTTAATAAGATCATTGTTTACTCAAACCCACCTATTTTGCCTTTAATTACTTATCTATTAAAAAAGATTTATGGAACAGAATTTATATTCGTTGCTTTCGATGTCTATCCAGATAATGCTTTAAAGATTAATAGTATAAAAGAGAATGGGATCATTCATAAGTTAATGAATTTTATTAACAAACGTGTCTATTCCAATGCTTCTAATATAGTTCTATTGGGAAATGAAATGAAAGATTATGTATTGAATCACAACATTGCTAAGAGCTCAAAAAACTTAAAAGTTATTCCAAATTGGTTCACTAATGAAAATACTGTTCAAAGTCCTTTTGTAGTTAATCATGAATTTAATGAAATTAAAAAAAAATATAAGTTCATTGTTTTATATTCTGGAAATATGGGCTTAGCTCAAGATATGGAAACTATTTTACAAGGTATCTTAAACTTCAAAAATCATGAAGATATATTTTTCATTTTCTCAGGACATGGTAGTAAAACAGAATACGTTGAAAGCTTTTTAAAAAATAGTAGTATAAACAATTCTAAAGTCTTTGAATTTTTAAAAGGACAAGACTATGCAGATGTTTTAACAATAAGCAATTTATGCTTAGTTAGCTTGGAAAAAGGTATTGAAGGTCTTGGAGTACCGAGTAAAACTTATGGATACTTAGCTGCTGGAAAGCCGGTACTATCGATCATGAGTCATGATACTGATATTGCCAAGGACTTAGCCGAATTTGAATGTGGTGAGAACATTGTGCAAGGCAATATAATCGATTTCGTGAATGGCATTAATAGATACTTTTTAAATACAGCATTAGCTGAAGTAGAGTCTAATAATGCCAGAAAATTATATGAAACTAAATATACTAAAGATATTAATATAGATAAATATTTTGAGTTAATTTAACTACCATTATATAAAGAAAAGGTGTGATTCTTTATGTTTAAAGATAAAACGTTGCTTATTACTGGTGGGACTGGATCATTTGGAAATGCTGTAATGGAGCGGTTCTTAAATAGCGATATAAAAGAAATACGAATTTTTTCCCGCGACGAGAAAAAACAAGACGATATGCGTAAATTATATAATAACGACAAATTAAAGTTTTATATAGGTGATGTTAGGGATTTATCTAGTGTTAAGTACGCAATGAATGAAGTAGATTATGTATTTCATGCTGCCGCCCTAAAGCAAGTCCCATCATGTGAATTTTATCCGATGGAAGCAGTTAAAACAAATGTACTTGGTACAGAAAATGTATTGAATGCATCCATTGAATATGGAGTGAAAAAGGTAATTTGTCTTTCAACAGATAAAGCTGCTTATCCAATAAATGCAATGGGTATTTCTAAAGCAATGATGGAGAAAGTTATAGTTGCAAAAGCAAAAACTGTTTCTCCTGAAAAAACATTAATATGTGGAACAAGATACGGTAATGTAATGGCTTCTCGTGGATCAGTTATCCCATTATTTGTGGAACAATTGAGAGCTGGAAAAGCCTTAACTGTAACGGATCCAAAAATGACACGATTTTTAATGAGTCTAGAAGAAGCAGTAGAACTAGTAATATTTGCATTTCAACATGCAAATGCAGGAGATATTATGGTACAAAAATCACCTGCATCTACAATTGCTGATTTAGCACAAGCTGTAAATGAATTATTTAATGCTAATAAAGATATAAAGACTATTGGTACAAGACATGGAGAAAAACTCTTTGAAACTTTATTAACTAGAGAAGAACATGTTGTTGCTGAAGACTTAGAAGGGTTTTATAGAGTCCCAGCAGATAATCGGGATTTAAATTACGATAAATATTTTGAGGATGGAGATAAAAAACTTTCATCGGACGAAGAATACAATTCCCATAATACGTATCGCCTCACTATTGAACAAATAAAAGATAAACTACTGCTACTCCCTTATATTCAGAATGAATTGAAAGGTTGGAGTAACGAGTGAAAATACTTATAACAGGAGCTTCTGGATTTGTTGGGAAAAACTTAGTTGCTGAGTTAAGACATAGAGGTTATGAAGATCTTCTTTTATTTACTAAAGAAAATTCATTAGAACAACTAAAGCAATATACGAAAGAATGTGAATTTGTATTTCATTTAGCAGGTATTAACAGACCGGAAAATGAAGCGGAATTTATGGAAGGCAACTTGGGGTTAACATCAAAACTGTTAGAACTTCTAAAGATGCATCATAATAAATCGTCTGTTCTTATTTCTTCTTCCATTCAAGCGGAAAAAAATAATCCTTATGGTAAAAGTAAAAAAGCCGGAGAAGATGTAATATTTGATTACTCCAAAGAAACAGGGTCAGAGGTTTATGTATATAGGCTTCCGAACTTGTTCGGAAAATGGAGTAAACCTAATTATAATACAGTAGTGGCCACATATTGCTATAATATCGCAAGAAATATAGATATTGAGGTTAATAATCCAGAAGCTGAACTTACTCTTAACTATATAGATGATGTATTAGAAGAGTTTGTAAAAGCGCTAGAGGGTTATCCAACGCAACAAAGTAAATATTGCACAATACAAAAAACATATTCAATTAAGCTTGGTGATTTAGCAGAACGGATAGAAAGTTTCAAACAAAGTAGAAGTATGCTAAATGTACCCAATATGGGAGACGACTTAACTAAAAAGCTTTATAGCACTTATTTAAGCTTTTTACCAGAAGATAATTTTTTATATGACCTAAAGATAAATTTAGATAATCGTGGTTCTTTCACAGAATTTCTTCGAACACCTGACAGAGGACAAGTCTCAGTTAATGTGTCCAAACCAGGAATTACAAAAGGTAACCACTGGCATCATACGAAGAATGAAAAGTTTCTAGTAGTTAGTGGGGAAGGGCTTATTAGATTTAGAGAATTTCATTCAGCAGATATTATTGAATACCGCGTAAGTGGGGAAAAACTTCAAGTGGTCGATATTCCTGTAGGATACACACACTCGATTGTAAACATTGGTAATAGTGATATGGTCACTGTTATGTGGGTAAATGAATGTTTTAATCCTGAAAATCCAGATACTTACTACTTGGAGGTATAACTATGAAGAAATTAAAAGTTATGACGGTAGTCGGTACTAGACCAGAGATTATACGATTATCAGCTGTAATTAAAAAATTAGAAGAATCAAATGCAATTGAACATATACTTGTTCATACTGGTCAAAACTATGATTATGAATTAAATGAAGTGTTCTTTAAAGATTTTAATTTAAAGAAACCGGATTATTTTTTGAATGCTGCAACTGGAACAGCCATTGAGACAGTAGGAAACATTCTAATTAAGATTGATCCAATTCTAGAAGAAGTTCAACCAGAGGCCTTTTTAGTTCTAGGGGATACGAATAGCTGTTTATGTGCGATTGCAGCGAAGAGAAGACATATTCCAATTTTCCATATGGAAGCGGGTAATAGATGTTTTGATCAAAGAGTACCAGAAGAAACAAATAGAAAAATTGTCGATCATACAGCTGATATTAACTTAACTTATAGTGATATCGCAAGAGAATATTTGTTAAGAGAAGGACTCCCGGCAGATCGGATTATTAAAACTGGAAGTCCAATGTTTGAGGTACTCAATTCAAGAAAAGATGATATTGAAAAAGCTGATGTACTGGAGCTTTTAAACCTTGAAGAAGGAAAGTATTTTGTAGTGTCTGCACACAGAGAAGAAAATATTAATTCTGAAACTAATTTCCTAGATTTAGTTGAAAGTTTGAATTCAATTGCAGAAAAGTATAATATGCCTGTAATCGTAAGTACACATCCTAGAACTAGAAATATGATTAATGCTCTAGGCATAAAGTTTAATTCATTGGTAAAAACAATCAAACCTATAGGATTTAATGATTATGTAAAACTTCAAATTAAAGCTAAAGCAGTATTAAGTGATAGTGGAACGATTAGTGAAGAGTCTTCTATTTTAGGGTTTAGGGCACTTAATATTAGACAAGCTCATGAAAGACCAGAAGCGATGGAAGAAGCATCGGTTATGATGGTGGGTTTGAAGAGAGAAAGAATATTACAGAGCCTTGAGATTTTGGAATCACAAGAAAAAGACACACTAAGGTATGTTCGGGATTATAATATGCCTAATGTGTCAGATAAAGTACTTAGAATTATCTTGTCATATACAGATTATATAAATAGAGTTGTGTGGGGAACAAATTAGTGAAAGTAATACAAATTAACTCGGTTTGTGGGATAGGGAGCACTGGTAGAATAGCAACGGACATTCATAATATCTTGATTGAACAAGGGCATGAAAGTTATATATCATATGGTAGGGATAACCCTAAGAATTGCGACACAGCAATAAAAATTGGAACGAAGTATGATAACTATACGCATGTTGCTTTAACAAGAATTTATGATAAACATGGATTTGGATCTAAGAAAGCTACTATGGAATTTATTAAAAAGGTAGAAGAGTTTAATCCCGATGTAATTCATCTTCATAACATTCATGGGTACTATATTAATATTGAATTGTTATTTGATTATCTAAAGAAAGCTAATAAGCCTATCATTTGGACACTACATGATTGTTGGGCATTTACAGGGCACTGTACTCATTTTGACTATACGGGATGTAAAAAGTGGAAAACAGGATGTAGCGATTGCCCTGAGAAAAACTCATATCCAGCTAGTGCATTTATTGATAATTCGAAAGTAAATTATTTTAAGAAAAAAGATATTTTTAATGGAGTTAAGAATTTAACTATTATAACACCATCTAAATGGTTAGCGAACTTGGTGCAAGAATCATATTTAAGAGATTATCCAGTCAAAGTAATTAATAACGGGATTGACCTTAATGTATTTCAATCCACAAAGAACAACTTCAGAGAAAAAAATAATCTTGAAGGAAAATTTATTATTTTAGGCGTAGCAAGTATTTGGAGTAGAAAGAAAGGATTTGAATATTTTTTAGAATTATCAAGTCGAATTAAGGCTAATGAAATTATAGTATTAGTTGGAGTAACAGAAAAACAAAAAAAACTATTACCCAAAAATGTCTTGGGGATAAATAAAACCAATAATATTAAAGAACTAGCTAAAATATATTCAGCTGCAGATGTATTTATTAATCCAACATTAGAAGATAATTTTCCGACCGTAAACTTGGAAGCGTTAGCTTGCGGTACACCAGTTATTACATTTGAAACGGGTGGTAGTGTAGAAAGTATAGACACAAATTCAGGGTTTATAGTTGAAAAAGGGGATATTAAGGGACTAATAAATTCAATAGAAAAAGTAAAAGAACAAGGAAAATTAATCTACTCCACTCATTGTAAAAATCGTGCAAGAGAATTATATGATAAAAGTGATAAATTTAATGAATATTTACAAGAATATATTCAACTAACTATCAATGGGAGTGGAATTTAATGAAAAAGGTACTGTTTTTAATTTATCAGTTAAGAGGGGGAGGCGCGGAGAAAGTTTTGGTTGACATAGTTAACCATATGGATAAAAAAAAGTACGATATTACGGTTATGACTGTTGTTGATTGTTCAAAAGATAAACATCTTCTTCAGGAGGATATAAAATACAAATATATTTTTAAGGGCTATTTAAAATATGATAGGTTATTTTTTAAACTTATGAAGTCAGCAACTCCGAAGTTTCTTTATTCATTGTTTATCAAAGAAAAATATGATATTGAGATATCAGCAATAGAAGGGATTCCATCAAAAATCATAAGTGGATGTAATAATATTACTAGCAAAAAAATAGCGGTAATACATGCAGATTGTGAAAGTATTGCATGGCCGTCTGGAAGATATAAAAACTTTAAACAAGAAGAAGCTAGTTATAGATCTTTTGATAAATTAATTTTTGTTTCAACTAATACCCAAAAAAAATTTTTGAATAAGTATAATATTGAAAAAAATAAAGCAATTCCAATTCACAACCCTTTTGATATAAATCATATAATTAAAAAATCTCAAGAGGAAATAACAGATTATAAGAAAGAAGATTATTTGTTTGTTTCTGTGGGCAGATTAGAAAAAGTAAAAGGATATGATAGATTAATAGATGCTTTCTGTGAGGTATTTAAAGAATATCCACAGGTAAGGTTATTGATTGTCGGAGATGGAACCGAAAGAAATAAATTAATGAAAAAAATAAATCAGATGGAAATGAGAAACAATATCCTATTATTGGGATATAGAGAGAATCCTTATAAGTATATTAACTTATGTGATGCTTATATTTGTTCTTCAAGATCGGAGGGTCTTTCTTCTTCAGTTATAGAAGCATTGGTTATAAATAAACCAATTATCACTACAGATTGTGGAGGTATGACTGAAATTTTACTGAACAATAGATGTGGATTAATTGTACCGAATAACACTATAAGTATAATTCATGGTATGAAAGAGATTCTTAAAAACAAAAATTCATTAATAAAAAAAATGCACATAGAACAGAATAAAAGAATGTCAGAGTTTTCTTTTGAAAAGTACTTTGAAAAATTAGAAAAATCATTATAGGGTTTGAAAAAATTATAAAGAAAGTGTACTAGGGGTTGTTATAAGCGGACCTTTCCGATACGTATGATAAATAGCCGTCTATGACGATTTTTCAAATCGAATAGGCGGCTGATTTTATGGTTTGCTACATGTTGCTTAGGTGGTCTTTGACCAGGGCAAGTAGTGATCTAAAATCTCAGGATTTTGATGGATATTAAATTCGGTAAATCTGTCAGCAGCTTCTTTATATATTCATAGAAATCGATGCCATTACTCTTGGCTGTCTCTGCAAAACTTAAACAAATAGCGTTTGTCTTTGCACCGGCCTCTCTAACGGAAAGCATCCAATTTTTTCGACCTTTAACATTGCGACGGATGGCATTTTCAGCTGGATTATTGTCAATTTCAATACGACCATCATAGAAAAATGCTTTTAATCCGTCAGCTCTATTTAATGTATACTCAGCTACTTTTGCGAGAGCACTTCGAAGAATGGAGACGCATCCACCTACTCAAAGAATTCATCCACAATAACATACAGTAATTCTTCTCGGATAAGGCACATGTTCGACGTTATTGGTTGAAAGCTGATAGCAAAAACGGATAAACTGGCGTGAGCTATTGTGATAAATTATATCGATTGGAGCGGAAATTCAAAAACCTATCTTCTAGTAAACGCTAAAAAAAGCGAATGAAATATTCGAAGCCTTTAGTGTCAAGAATGAAACGTAAACCTATTCTATTTTTAATTTATCATGCAAATTATGGTGTGAGTGAAACTATTGTAGCTTTTATCAAGAAATACAATTATGAAAAAAGAACCGTTATTTATACCGGGTTGAGTAATTTTAAAGCAGTCAGAGAGTTATTACCCTATTTAGGTGTGTGTAGATTTTGGGGGAGTATTAGCAACCGATGCTCAATTAAATGAGTTACAAACATATCTACCCAATGCAATGGCTAGTATGGTGGATTATGAGTAAATTACTGCAAAAGGTCAGGCTGTTATTCAAAATGCAAGGAATTCTATTACGATATTGATTAGTAACTAGTTGGTAAAAAAGTGTTTACATTCAATTTAGAATATATAACCTAATGAGTGATTTGGTAACTGGTAATTATTAACGGAAGGATGGGCTAATAGTTGAGTGTTGGAGTAGATAGTGGATACAGAAGTGACATTGATGGTTTAAGAACCATTGCTGTACTGTCTGTTATTATATTTCATTTCGGATATTTACCCTACGGTTACTTAGGTGTTGATATATTCTTTGTCATTAGTGGTTATTTGATAACTAAAATAATAGACAGAGATATTAGAAATAATCGGTTCTCTCTCAGATATTTTTATCTTAGAAGAGTAAGGAGAATACTTCCATTAGTTTTGGTAGTTACTATAATCGCAATGGTAATTGGTTTTTTTGTAATGTTACCAGATGATTTTGAGAATTTAGTGCAGTCGGTAGTAGCTACTAATTTTTTTAGTAATAATATTTTGCAATATATCACAACGGGTAATTATTGGGATGTGGTAAACGAGTATAAACCATTGATGCATACATGGAGCTTAGGTGTTGAAGAACAATTTTATGTGTTATACCCTTTGATTTTCTTATTGTTAGGTAAAAAAGAAAAACTCAGAAAATTTGTTCTTCCTACGATTATTTTATTCACTTTAATTTCCATTGTTCTTTTCATCTCACCTGTGTTTGGAGATGCTTCTAAGTTCTACTTGTTGCCTTTTAGATTTTTTGAAATAGCTATAGGTGGTATCGGGGCTCTTTTATTCAAAGATAAATTGATCCAACATAAACTTACTCCATTAAGTATTCTATTATTATTAGTACTGTTTATTTGGGACATTAATTGGTTAAATGACAATCTTAGACTTATTTTAACTGTGTTTCTTACTCTTTTCTTACTTTTGTCGGCAAATGAAGAAAATAAAGTTTTGAGTAACAGGATAATGGTTGGTATAGGTAAAATAAGTTTTAGTCTTTATTTATGGCACCAATTAGTTTTAGCATATGCAAGATATACATTAATAGGTGAAATAAATATAAGTCACATAATTATTATGTTATTAATAATATTTATGCTTTCGATTATTTCTTACAATTATGTTGAACAACCCTTTAGAAATAAAGTGAAAATTAAAACGCCAAAATTAATATGGATACTGTCAATTGGTTTTGCGTTTACAACAGTATCTTCGTTAGCTATCTATATCCAAGCGGGAGTAGTTAGAGATGTCCCAGAATTAGAGATTGTTAAATATAATGTTCATAGAGGAATACACGCAGAATATAATGACGCTATACATGAGCGAGATCGAGAGTTTTCTGATACTGATAACATAAAGGTATTTGTAGTTGGCAATAGTTTTGCAAGAGATTGGGTAAACGTCTTATTGGAATCAAAATATAAAGATAGCATTGAAATAACTTATACTACTGAAATTACTAATGATCCTTTAGATATCGAGAGATTAGAGGAAGCAGAGTATATATTTTTCTCTGAATTAGACAAAGCCAAATTTGATAAATATAAAGCTAAGTATGATATTGATGAATCTAAAGTTTGGAATGTAGGGACAAAGAATTTCGGTAAAAATAATGGAATTCACTATTCTAAAAGAAAAACAGAAGGTTATTTTGACCAACGGACCATCATGGAAGAGGGTTATTTGGAAAAGAATCAGAAGTTGAAAAGTGAGTGGGGGGATAGATATATCGATCTGATTTCAATGGTTTTTTACGATGATTATAAAGTTCCCGTTTTTACACCAGATGGTAAATTCATTAGTCAAGATTGTAGACATTTGACTAAAGCTGGTGCAAAATTCTTTGGAAGTTTAATTAGTCAGGAATAACATTGTAGAAACGTTCGAATTAAGAGGTGCACTGACCTAAATAAATGAGACAAATAAAAGCACCTTTCATTGAAAAACGGGTATACAATACCTAAATTCAATACGGAGGTGTTTTTTCTAAGGGGACAAGAGTCAGTTATCCAATTGAAGTGAAAATGAAGGAGATAGAAACGATTGGCTAAGGTATCAGTAAAGGAAGTAATGGGAAAATTGAGTATTCGGAACAAAACGCAATTGAAGAGTTGGGTGCATTGCTATCGAAATGAAGAAATCCACCGTCTCCATCAGCCAGTCGGTAAAGGACAACCAAAAATAACGGCGCGGCCTTCTACGAATACATGAAAAATGAAAAAATTAAGTGATGCCAAGGGAAATCTTGGCCATTTAAATAAAATAGTCTCATTACAATACTACTAAACGTTTAAAATCCTATCTTTTGATTGGTGTAGTAAAACCTATTTAATAAAAAAAACGAAGGGAAGAAGCATCCCCTTCGTTTTTTTTATTTCACCCCATACTTCCGATCCAGTTGAACAATCTCAGCATCTTCATTCCGTTTTCCCATAACCAAATCTCTTAGTATTTGCGACCCCAGCATACTATAAACAGTTCCGTTCCCACCGTATCCTAATAAATAGTAGTGATTGGGCTTTGTTGGGTGCTCTCCAATAAAAGGTAGATTATCTATCGATTCGCCGAAAGTTGCTGCATAGGCGTACTCAATGTCAATTTTGTAGTTTGGGAATAATTCTTGCGCTTGTTTTAATAATTTTTCTGCATGTTGTTGGATTATATCTTGGGAATAAGGAGCCTCAGATTCTTCTTCATCTAAGCCACCAACAATTAGTCTATTATCTACGGTAGATCGAATATACAAATAAGGGCGCTTTGTTTCCCAAATAAGTGCTTGTTTGTACCAATCGTGAAAATTTTCAACAGGATTACTTACGAACACATAGGAGCGATTGATAACAGCGCCTATTCTTTTCCCTACTGGTACAGTTTCATATCCTGTTGTAAAAATGATCTTTTTCGCTAGAAAAGAATGTTCAGAAGTACGGATATCTAAAAAGTTATCGGCCTCAAATACGTCCTCTACCTCTACGAATGGAAATAGGTGACCTCCTTTTTCCTCCACTTTTTGTAATAGGCCTAAAACAAATTTCAAAGGGTTTATTTCCGCATCTTCCGAGGTAATTAATGCTCCTAGTTTCGTAAAAGGTAATTTCTCTGTCATTTCTTTTGGTCCATAATAATCACATGGAAATCCATGTTTTTTTAGTGTGGCATATTCTACATTAATTTTTTCTACATCATTTTCATCACTAGCATAGCAAATGCTTGGTCTACGAATAAAATCAGCATCTAAATGCAGTCGAGTCACTATTTTCTCTAAATCATCTACCGCTTTATAGCAAAGTTTATAAAATTGAACGGCATCTTGTTCGCCAATTTGATCGATTAATTCGTGCAGCATAATATCATTTGAATATTGAAGAAGCCCCGTATTTGCACTCGTGCTACCGGTTCCAAATTGTCTTTTATCTACTATTGCAACAGTTAGCCCAGCCTCTACTATAGCTAAAGCTGTCAACGCTCCAGACATTCCTCCTCCAACAATTACAACATCATATAGGTCTAGCTTATCAAAATTAGTTCTGTTCTCGAATTGCGCAATTGTAGTAGGCCAGTATAATGAACCATTATGTATCTTCATTTAAAAGATCCCCCATATTATAAATCTCTATTTTATTATACCCACACTATCTAAGATTCAAGCCTACCCATGGTATACTATAAACAATCTACTATAAAGGGTGTTTGACATGAACCAAGAAAAACCACATGTATTAGTAATAGATGGGATGGCATTGTTATTCCGATCGTTTTTTGCAACTGCGATGTCTGGGAACTACTTTAAAAATGCAAAAGGAATTCCTACAAATGCTGTACAAGGCTTTGCAAGACATGTATTAGCTGCACAAAATTTAATGCAACCAACCCATATGGCTATTTGTTGGGACAAGGGGGCACGCACCTTTAGAAATGATTTGTACGATGGATATAAAGCAAATCGACCAAAGCCTGCGGAAGAACTGATTCCTCAATTTGATATGGCTCAAGACTTGTCTGAACATTTAGGATGGATGAACTTTGGTATTGTTGGAATGGAAGCAGATGATACAATCGCTTCGATTACACATAAATGGCAAGAGGATGCGAGGTTTACGATTGTAAGTGGGGATAAGGATTTACTTCAGCTTCTTCACCCATCAACAGAAATTGCATTTACAAAAAAAGGATTTACAATTTATGATGTATATAATGAAGGACGTTTTCTAGAGGAGTATGGCATTTCACCTTTACTATTTCCTGATGTAAAAGCGTTTATGGGAGATTCCAGTGACGGATATGCTGGAGTAAAGGGGATTGGCCCAAAAACTGCATTGCAATTAGTCCAAACCTACGGATCCGTAGAGAAAGTGATTGAGTCCCTACATTTACTGAAGGCAGGGCAAAAGGCTAAAATTGAAACAGATTTACAGATGCTTCAGCTATCTAAAGAGCTAGCAACTATTCGTCGCGACGTACCAATTGAAGCTGAGCTAGATCATCTAATTGTAAAAGATATTCCATCAACTAAATTCGATTATTTATATGACAATGGGTATACGATTTTAGCTAGACAACTCCAAAATCAGCAATAAGTGTTGGATGTCCGAACTAAGAGTTTTTCCTAGAATCACTAGGGAGAACTCTTTTTTTATGAAAGTATATGAATCTTGGATGCTAGGAATCCAGTAATAGTAAGGATTCATAGTATAATTTCAAGGGTTTGATCTTGATTTTTTTTAGTTTTACCGTACACAGTATACATGAATCAGTTGGTGCATGATTAGAGTAGGTGGTGCTAGACAAAATTACATAGCATCCATTACTAAAGAAGCACGGAGCGGACGAAATTGCATCTTCGTCCGCTTTTAAAAGAATAGGATGGGATTTATTCTTTCATTAACCAAATCTAATGCATCATGTCCCTACATATTCCAAGAGGGTGACGGACAAACATCCGCCACAAGATTACCGAAAAAATGGATCGTGAAGTGAAGCAGTCAATTCTCAATCCACAAAAATACCCTCGTTAATAGTGTAGCTGATATTTCGTCCCAAGCTCTCTGAAATTGGTGAAGACAAGATGAGCTTAAAGGAAGTTTGCGTTTTTTTTATTTAGAAGAAATAGTCTGATTCATTTCACTTAAAAGACGATTTAATGCTACTTTGAAACTATTATATGTTTCAAGCTCCACATGAATATTGGCATGAACAATTTCACGGATAAATCTAGGATTAAAGCCGACATATATTGAACGAATACCCATCAGACGAAGAGAACTGTTTAATCTAGATATAGAGATAGCTAAATCATTAAAGTCAAATGTTTCTATATCTTCTAAGCTAACTGCTGAAAAATCAAAAACGGCAGTTTCGACTTCTCGATGCTCTCCAACATATTCAAGTGTTTGGGTCTCAATATTTTCAAAACGCTCTTTAAACATATATCCTACAATAGGGATCATAATTGTTTTTGAAACAATAGATGGAATAATTGGAGTAGACATTGTTTTAATGATTCGTTCGTAATAGGCGATCTTTTCTTTTAGTTCTAGAATTTCATTTTCTTGCGACATGCAGACACCCCAGTTTTTTTCTTATTATAACGAATAAAACATGAAAAAATCAAAGAAAAGACTGCTCCAATTAGGAACAGCCTTCCTATTTAATTAGTTTTGTGCTTCTAGAAATTCTGTTACTTGCTCCTGCGCAAGCTCGTCGCAGAAAAGTTTATGCTCCTGCGCAAGCTCGTCGCAGAAAAGTTTATGCTCCTGCGCTAGTTCGTCGCAGAGTATAATGATGTTCCTCCGAACAAAGTGTTACTACTTTACAATTAGTTCTGAGCATCCAAAAATTCTGTTACTTGCTCCGGAGATTTAGCATTTGCGCTATGCAAGTGAGCTTTTTTCTCGCCTTTTTTATAAATGAGAAGACTTGGAATACCCATTACTTCATATTTATCTGCGATTTCTGGTAGTTCGTCACGGTTTACTTCATACCAAGTGTATTGATCATATTTTTCCACGATTGGATCGATAAACATGTCCATTCTTCGGCAATCAGGGCACCAACCAGCTTCGAATTTGACTAATACCTCTTGGTCACCAGAAATAATTTCATTAAATTGTTCTGTCGTTGTAATTTTATTCATATTATATACCTCCAATATTGATTTCATATTTAGTCTTCATGCACATTCCGCTTTGCTAATTCATTTTACACTGTTTCAGAAAGACTAGAAAGAAAATTGCTTTAAATTAATCATTTTATTATTGCGAAAATTTAAATAATGTTCTAAAATAATAGATATAGAGATTTGTTTTATTTTTTTTATGTATAAAATGAATGAGTATTCATTCAAGACGATAGGGAGGCATTGCACATGGCATATCAAATTAAAAAGGCAGCTGTTTTAGGATCGGGAGTAATGGGTTCTGGAATTGCCGCACACTTAGCGAATATCGGAATTCCGACACTTTTATTAGATATTGTTCCAAAAGAAGTTAGTAAAGAAGAAGATGGAAAAGGCTTATCTTTGGAGCATCCAGTTGTTCGAAACCGTTTCGCTCATAATGCATTACAAAAACTATTAAAACAAAAACCAGCTCCTCTGACATATTCCAAAAATCTACAGTTAATAACTGCGGGTAATTTAGAGGATGATTTAGAAAAATTAAAAGATGTGGACTGGATAATTGAAGTAGTTGTGGAAAACTTAGAGGTGAAAAAGAGCTTATACGAAAAAATAGATGCAGTAAGGAAAACGGGTACAATTGTTAGTTCTAATACTTCTGGAATCAGCGTTAATGCAATGGTGGAAGGTCGTTCGGAAGACTTTGCTAGACATTTCTTAGGAACACATTTTTTTAATCCACCTCGTTATTTAAAGCTTTTAGAAGTTATTCCTGCTAAATCAACAGATGCCGAAGTTATTGAATTCATGAAGCAATTTGGGGAAGAAGTGTTAGGGAAAGGGGTCGTTTTAGCAAAAGATACACCTAACTTTATTGCCAACCGAATTGGTACATATGGTTTACTCGTGTCTTTACGCGAAATGCAAGTACGTGGATATTCCGTAGGGGAAGTCGATTCTGTCACCGGTCCATTAATCGGTCGCCCTAAATCTGCTACATTTCGTACACTGGACGTAGTCGGACTTGATACTTTTGCTCATGTTGCAAAAAATGTTCATGATTTAACATCTGGGGAAGAGCAAAGAGTATTTGATATTCCGGACTTCTTGCATAAAATGCTTGAAAACAAATGGCTTGGAGCAAAAACAGGGCAAGGGTTCTTCTTGAAAAAAGATAAAGAGATTTTGGAATTGAATATAGATACGCTTGAATATGAACCAGTAAAAAAACTAAATACTGCTTCCATGGAAATGGCGAAACAACAAAAAGGGCTTGCTGCGAAAGTGAAAACATTAACGTATGCAAAAGACCGAACTGGGGAACTTCTATGGAGCATTTTAAGCCCAACACTTCTATATTCCGCGGAGCTCCACGGAGAAATTGCAGATGATATCGTAGCAATTGACCAAGCGATGAAATGGGGATTTGGTTGGCAACAAGGTCCGTTTGAAATATGGGATGCAATCGGCGTAAACGAATCCGTTGAAAAAATGAAGGCGGAAGGGCTAGAAATCCCGTATTTCACTCAATCATTGTTAGATAAAGGATTCAATACTTTCTATAAAGAAGAAAATGGAGACCTTTACTTTTTCGATGGAAATGACTACAAAATCGTACCTGTAAATGAAAAAGTAATTGATTTGAAAAGATATAAGAAAAAATATGGTGTCATTAAATCCAATGCTGGTGCTAGTTTAATAGACTTAGGAGACGGAATTGCACTCCTTGAATTTCACTCTAAATCAAACTCTATCGGGATAGATATCGTCCAGATGATCAACTTTGCAATAGATGAAGTGGAAAAGAATTATAAGGGTCTTGTCATTGGAAACCAAGGAAAAAACTTTAGTGTAGGGGCCAACCTTGGCATGATCTTAATGGAAGCGCAAGATGATAATACATTTGAATTAGATTTCGTTGTTCGCAGCTTTCAAAATGCGATGATGAAAATAAAATATTCTTCTAAACCTGTTGTTGCTGCTCCTTTTGCTATGGCGTTAGGAGGAGGAGCGGAAGCTTGCTTGCCAGCAGCGCATATTCAAGCAACAACTGAAACATACATGGGGCTAGTTGAAGTAGGGGTTGGTCTAATCCCTGGTGGTGGCGGAAACAAAGAACTATATATGAAACATTTAAAAGGCCTTCCGAATGGTGTTCAAGTAGACTACCAAAATGTTGCAAACAAAGTATTCGAAACAATTGCAATGGCGAAAGTTTCGACTTCTGGAGAAGAAGCTCGGGAAAATAACTTCTTGAACTTTGCGGATGGTATTAGTGTGAATCCGGATCATCAATTATATGATGCAAAACAGGCAGCACTTTCCCTTTCGGAAGCTGGATATAAAGCGCCAATTCGCGAAAAAGTACCTGTAACAGGTTCACCTGGTTATGCAACTTTATTGTTAGGAGCAGAGGGAATGTTCTTATCTGGCTATATTAGTGACCATGACTTGAAAATAGCGAAAAAACTTGCATATGTCATTGCGGGTGGCGAAGTTCCATATGGCACTTTAGTGGATGAACAATATTTACTTAATTTAGAACGTGAAGCTTTCTTAAGTCTAGTTGCAGAACCAAAATCACAAGCAAGAATGCAGTACATGCTAGTGAAAGGTAAGCCATTACGCAACTAATTTTGCGTTCAGGTAAAAGGAGGAAAACTTATGCGTGAAGCAGTTATCGTAGCAGGTGCAAGAACACCAATAGGAAAAGCGAAAAAAGGATCTTTAGCAACTGTTCGTCCAGATGATTTTGGAGCTTTAGTTGTAAGGGAAACGTTGAAAAGAGCGGGGGGCTATGATGGCCCAATCGATGATTTAATATTAGGATGTGCAATGCCTGAAGCAGAGCAAGGGATGAATGTGGCTCGAAATATTGGAGCGTTAGCAGGTCTACCGGATTCAACCCCAGCTATTACAATAAATCGTTTTTGTTCTTCGGGATTGCAAACCATTGCATATGCAGCTGAACGAATCATGCTGGGGTCTTCAGAAGCAATAATTGCTGGTGGAGTAGAATCGATGAGCATGGTACCAATGATGGGAAATACCATTCGTCCAAATGCACATCTAGCTGAAACCGCACCCCAATATTATATGGGAATGGGGCATACTGCCGAGCAAGTAGCGAACAAATACGGTGTAAGCCGCGCCGATCAAGATGCTTTTGCAGTTCGTTCTCATGAACTTGCGGCAGCAGCTATTGCAGCAGGTAAGTTTAATGATGATATCGTTCCTGTCGAAATAGTGAAGCATTTTGTGGATGAAAATAATAAAGCACAAGTGAAAAAGTTTTTATTCGATATGGATGAAGGTGTACGTATTGGTACATCAGTCGAAACATTAGCGAAATTGCGTCCGGTATTCAATGTACGTGGATCTGTAACAGCAGGAAATGCTTCTCAAACTTCAGACGGAGCAGGGGCAGTTCTAGTGATGGGCCGTGAAGTTGCGGATGCACAAGGATTAAAACCAATCGCAAAATTTCGTTCATTCGCAGTTGGTGGCGTTCCACCAGAAGTAATGGGGATTGGTCCGATTGTAGCGGTACCAAAAGCATTGAAACTAGCCGGGTTATCAATAGAAGATATCGATGTATGGGAAGTTAATGAAGCATTCGCTTCGCAAGCGATTCAAGTAGTTCGTCATTTAGGAATTGATATAGATAAAGTAAATGTAAATGGTGGAGCAATCGCATTAGGACATCCACTTGGAGCTACTGGAACTGTATTATCTTTAAAATTAATCAGTGAATTAAAACGACAAGGTAAGCAGTTCGGTGTTGTTACGATGTGTATCGGCGGGGGAATGGGAGCTGCCGGAGTGTTTGAGCTATTATAAACTAATCTATCATTCAAACAGGGGGAAATGAGTATGACTGTAGTTAAGGATGTAATTAAAGGCGGAAGTTTCTTAGTAGAAGACATAGATGCAAGTCGAGTATTTACTCCAGAGGATTTTACTGATGAGCAAAAGATGATTGCTAAAACAGCAGATGACTACGTGAAAAGTCGAGTGTTACCTGTTGTTGAAAAATTAGAACATCACGAGTTTGAGCATTCGGTCCGTTTATTAAAAGAGGCAGGAGATCTAGGTTTACTTGCAGCTGATATTCCTGAAGAATATGGCGGCCTTGCATTAGATAAGATTTCATCTGCTTTAATTGCAGAGAAACTATCTGTAGCTGGTGGTTTCTCTATCACGCACGGAGCACATGTAGGAATCGGTACTTTGCCTATCGTTTTATTTGGTAATGAAGAGCAAAAACAAAAGTATTTACCAAACTCAGCATCCGGTGAGAAAATTTTTGCTTATGCGTTAACAGAGCCAGGTTCAGGTTCCGATGCATTAGGAGCAAAAACGAGTGCGAAATTAAATGCAGAAGGTACTCATTACATTTTAAATGGGGAGAAGCAATGGATTACGAATGCAGGATTTGCAGATGTATTTGTTGTTTATGCAAAAATAGATGGAGATAAATTCTCCGCATTCATCGTAGAACGTGAATTTCCTGGCGTATCCGTTGGTGCAGAAGAGAAGAAGATGGGTATTAAATCTTCTTCAACCCGTACACTTATTTTACAAGACGCCGAGGTGCCAGTGGAAAACTTGCTAGGGGAAGTTGGACGCGGTCACGTAATTGCCTTTAATATTTTGAACATTGGCCGCTACAAATTAGGCGTGGGCACAGTTGGTGGATCTAAGCGAGCATTAGAGCTAGCAATCTCTTATACAAACCAGCGTCAACAATTTAAAACGCCTATTTCTTCTTTTAATCTAACGAAACAAAAATTGGCAACAATGGCTTCAAAATTGTATGCAACCGAAAGCTTAATCTATCGTACAGTTGGATATTTTGAAGATCGTATGAGTCAATTAAGTGAAGAAGAACAAAAAGACGGAAAAGCAATTGCAGCTTCTATTGCGGAGTATGCAATTGAATGCTCTATTAATAAAGTAGTAGGATCAGAAGTATTAGACTATATCGCAGACGAAGCAGTTCAGCTTCACGGGGGATATGGCTTTATGCAAGAATACGAAGTGGAGCGCATTTATCGTGACTCCCGCATTAATCGCATTTTTGAAGGAACAAATGAAATTAACCGATTAATCGTTCCAGGTACGTTCTTGAAAAAAGCAATGAAAGGCGAATTACCACTACTTCAAAAAGCACAAAGCTTACAAGAAGAGCTATTAATGATGATGCCAGAAGAAGTTAGTGACGAGCCACTTGCACAAGAAAAAGTATTAGTAGCAAATGCAAAGAAAATCGGTTTACTTGCTGCTGGTCTTGCTGCACAACGCTTTGGTACAAAGTTAGAGGCAGAGCAAGAAGTATTAGTTAACATCGCAAATATCGCCAATAACTTATTTGCAATGGAATCAGCTGTATTGCGTACGGAAAAAGCAGTTGGTCGTGATGGGGTAGAAAAGGCACAGCAAAAACTACTATATACACAAATTTTCTGCCAAGAAGCATTTGAAGAAATTGAAAAAGCAGCGAAAGAAACGCTGATTGCATCTGTTGAAGGTGATACTTTACGCATGATGATTTCTGCTTTACGTAAATTAACTCGTAACACGCCATATAATTTAATTCTTAAAAAACGTGAAGCATCTGTTAAATTAATTGATGCAGAAAAATACATCGTTTAATAAAGATAAAAAGCCGATTCTATGTGGATCGGTTTTTTTGTGACCATTGCGATTCAGCGATGGTCAAAACCATGTGCTCCTGCGAGAAGCTCGTCGCATATTACCATTGCAATTTTGCAATGGTAAACCCGTGTGCTCCTGCGCAAAGCTCGTCGCATAATACCATTGCTTTTCAGCAATGGTATTATGATATGATAAAAAGAAAAAAGGTGAGAAGATATGACGATTCAATTTTTTGGATACCCAAAGTGTAGTACGTGCAATAAGGCGAGTAAATGGCTAAGAGATAACGGTGTTGAATTTGAAAATAATCATATTGTTGAAACACCGCCTTCACCAAAAATGATCAAAGAGATTCTAGCTACAACTAATGTAGATTTAAAGAAATTGTTTAATACGAGTGGGACAAAATATCGTGAATTACAATTGAAAGACAAGCTTCCAAATATGACAGAAATAGAACAAATTGAAACTCTTTCCTCTGATGGGATGCTTATCAAAAGACCACTTGTGTTTGATGGAGTACATTTAACGCTAGGATTCAAGGAAGAAGAGTTTGAACATATTTGGAAAAGCGTATAAAGTAGCTTGTTTTTACACTGAAAATATGTGAATATTATAAATGAATGTATAACAAATTGAGAGGGGTATATCATGACAACACCTAAAGACTTAAAATACTCAGAAGAGCACGAATGGGTTAAAACAGAAGACGGTAAAGTTCGCATTGGTATTACACATTTTGCACAATCAGAATTAGGGGATATCGTATTTGTAGAGCTTCCACAAGTTGGAGACGATATTAAATCCGGAGACCCATTTGGTAGTGTAGAATCAGTAAAAACTGTATCGGAACTTTACGCACCTATTAGTGGTAAGGTAGTAGAAGTGAACTCGGAATTAGAAGATAGCCCTGAATTTGTAAACGAATCTCCGTATGAAAATGCATGGATGATCGTTGTAGAACCTTCTAATTTATCAGAAATGGATGAACTATTATCCGCTGAACAATATGACGAATTGATTCAAGAATAATAAAGGTAGCGCCGTTCCATTCGGAATTACTTGATCAAATAATAGACATTCCAATTGATCGTTAATTGGATGTCTATTTTTTTATGGTTTTAACGACGGTTTATGGGCTTATAGAAATCAAAGGAGTTTTATAGCAAAGATTTACGGGTGGATAGCCTCGCTTTTCGGGCATATAGCACTGCTTTAGGGATTTATGGAATTGGTATGGGTTTATGCCATCCGTTTACGGGCGGATAGCTTCACTTTACGGGCATATAGCGCTGCTTTATGGGTTTATGGAATTGGTAGGGGCACATACCATCCATTTACGGGCGGATAGCTTCACTTTACGGGCATATAGCGCTGCTTTAGGGGTTTATGGAATTGGTATGGGCTTATGCCATCCGTTTACGAGCGGATAGCCTCGCTTTACGGGCGGATAGCTTCACTTTACGGGCATATAGCATTGCTATAGGGGTGGATGGTTTTAGTACGGGCACATGACATCTGTTTATGGGCGGATAGCCTCGCTTTACGGGCATATAGCACTGCTTTATGGATTTATGGAATTGGTATGGGCTTATGCCATCCGTTTACGGGCGGATAGCTTCACTTTACGGGCATATAGCACTGCTTTAGAGGTTTATGGAATTGGTATGGGCACATGACATCCTTTTACGGGTGGATAGCCTCGCTTTACGGGAATATAGCATTGCTTTAGGGGTGGATGGTTTTAGTACGGGCATATGCCATCCGTTTATGGGCGTATAGCAACATTTTATGGGTTTACGGACATCGGTGGTGCTAATGGAAAATATAATAGTTTGAAGCAATCGAGTTGATATAAACTGGCACTTTTTCATATACTAATGGAGAGTATGAAATAGGGTGGGAGCTAATGGAGTTCAGTGATAAAGTAATTCTCGTTGAAGGAAGATCAGATAAGTTACGACTTTTAAGCATTCTTGCGGAAGACCCTGAAATTATTTGTACAAATGGTACTATTTCTAATGTGAATCTAGAAGAGCTGTTAAGTCCTTTTGAGGATGTACCGATTTATGCATTTTTGGATGCGGACAAATCAGGTGAACAAATTCGCTCTGTCGTTAGAAGGGAATTTCCAGAAGCCATTCATTTATATATTATTCCAATGTATGGTGAAGTAGAAAAAACCCCACTCAAAGTTTTGGCTTCTATATTAAATCATGCTAATATTAAAGTGAAAAAAGAATTTTTATTATAGGATGATGCATGTGAATGAATGGACGCGAGTAGAATGGGAGCAAGCTAAAAATACGCCTGACCTTTCTCTTTTATATATATACACGCCAATGTGTGGCACTTGCCAAGTAGCATCTAAGATGATGCTCGTAATAAAGGAATTGGTGCAATACCCAATTGGTCAAGCGAATATAAACTTTTTAGGAAATCTTGCAATGGATTACGAGATTGAGAGTGTTCCTTGTTTATTAATCGCTAAGAATGGTAAAGTTCATGATAAGATATACGCATTTCAGTCGGTACCTTATTTATTTGAAAAAATAAAAAGTGTTGACGAGAATTTGATGTCGTGATAGAATTCGATTTACTAACAACAATTAAATAGTGTCGCTCTTATTAAGAGAGGTGGAGGGAAGTGCCCTATGAAGCCCGGCAACCGTCATGAAAATGAAATGGTGCCAAGTCACGCAAAGCAATTGCTTTGGGAAATGAGAGAATGGATGACTGTTATTTTTTATGATAACGTACACCCCTTCTGCTCTTTTGCAGAAGGGGTTTTTATGTTTTAAGAGTAGAAAGAATACATTTTCTACGAATAATGTCGCAAGGTAATAAGGTGGCATAAATACCACAAGAATAGGAGGATTTGCATGATTAGTTTGAAAAATGTTTCGAAAAAGTTTAGTACGAAACAAGGTACAATTGTCGCCGTGGATGATGTAAATCTTGATATTAAACAAGGTGAAATATTCGGGATTATTGGGTACAGTGGCGCTGGTAAAAGTACAATGATCCGACTATTGAATGGATTAGAAAAGCCGACTTCCGGACAAATAATCGTAAATAATAAAGAAATTACTTCCATAAATGAAGAAAAACTACGTCTAGTAAGACAAAAAGTTAGTATGATCTTCCAACATTTTAATCTGTTATGGTCAAGAACAGTTGCAGAAAATATTGCTTTTCCACTTGAAATAGCAGGTGTACCTAAAGAAGAACGGTCTGCCCGGGTGAAAGAACTACTAGAGCTAGTTGGTTTGGATGGGCGAGGAGACTATTATCCATCTCAATTATCAGGTGGTCAGAAGCAGCGAGTTGGGATTGCTAGAGCATTAGCAAATCGTCCAGAAGTGCTGCTTTGCGATGAAGCAACCTCTGCACTTGATCCGGAAACGACTGATTCGATTTTAGATTTATTGGTAAGTATTAATGAAAAATTGGGGTTAACCATCGTATTGATTACCCATGAAATGCAAGTCATTCAAAAAATTTGTAACAGGGTAGCAGTAATGGAAAATGGTCTTGTCGTAGAAGAGGGAGATGTATTAGAAGTTTTCCAAAATCCTCAGCAAGCCATCACAAAGCGATTTGTTTCACAGGTCTCCGAAACGAACCAAGCGAAACAGACGATACAAAACTTGGGAGAGTTATATCCAAACGGGAAGTTGATAAAACTTGTTTTTGTTGGAGATCAAACAGAGCAACCAATTCTTTCGAGATTAATAAAACAATTTGATTTAGAAGTAAATATTGTGCAAGGAAATATATCGCATACGAAAAGCGGTGCATATGGAACACTAATCCTTCAATTAGACGGTGATGCTAAAGCAATTGATGAAGGAATTCGATTCATACACGAACAAAAAGTAAATACAGAGGTGATCAACAATGATTAATACGCTTTTTCCTAATGTTGATTGGCCAAAAATGTGGGATGCTGCACTAGAAACACTTTATATGACAGCAATATCAACTTTATTAACATTTGTTATTGGGTTAGCACTTGGACTACTATTATTTCTAACTAGTCCACATCAAGCATGGGCCAATAAATTCGCTAACTGGCTTACAGGAGCAGTTGTAAATATCTTTCGGTCTATTCCATTTATTATTTTAATTATTTTATTGATTCCATTAACCATATTTCTGGTCGGTACAATGCGCGGCCCAAATGCTGCCTTCCCAGCGCTTGTTATAGGAGCAGCACCGTTTTATGCACGAATGGTATTAATCGGACTTCGAGAGATTGACAAAGGTGTTTTAGAAGCGGCGAAATCGATGGGGGCAAAAACTTCTACTATTATATGGAAGGTGTTATTGCCAGAATCGTTGCCATCATTAGTTTCTGGTATTACGGTTACTTGCATTTCGCTAGTTGGGTATACTGCAATGGCGGGCATTATTGGTGCTGGTGGACTTGGTACTCTAGCTTTTTTAGACGGATTTCAACGCTCTAGAGGCGATGTTACCTTAGTTGCAACCATACTTATTTTGATTGTGGTATTTATTATTCAATGGATTGGTGATGTAATTACATCTAAAATCGATAAAAGATAATTGGTGTTTACGAGTTTACTCGATCATATACAATAAAAAGATAAAAAGGGGAGAATATGTAATGAAAAAGTTATTAGTAGGAGCATTAATAGCAGTAAGCTTATTAGCGTTAGCTGCTTGTGGTGCAAAAGATAGTAGCAATGGTGCGAAAGAAAGTACTAAATTAGTAGTAGGAGCTTCTAATGTTCCACATGCATTAATTTTAGAGCAAGTAAAACCAATACTAGCGAAGGAAGGTATTGACCTTCAAATTGAAACATACCAAGACTATATCTTACCAAACAAAGATTTAGAATCAAAAGAATTGGATGCTAACTACTTCCAACACATTCCTTACCTAGAATCTCAAATTAAAGACAATGGCTATGATTTTGTAAACGCAGGCGGAATTCATATTGAACCAATCGGTGTTTACTCGAAGAAATATAAATCATTAGAAGAGTTGCCAGAAGGCGCTACTATTATTATGAGTAACTCTGTTGCGGACCACGGACGTATTTTATCTTTATTAGAAGCAAAAGGTTTGATTAAACTTAAAGATGGTATTGATAAAACGAAAGCGGAAGTAAAAGACGTTGTTGAAAATCCTAAAAATTTAAAGTTTGACGCAAATTATGAGGCAGCTCTTTTAGTGCAACTTTATGAAAACGGTGAAGGCGACGCAATTCTTATTAACTCTAACTATGCAATCGACGCAGGCTTAAATCCAATCAAAGATTCTATCGCATTAGAAGATAAAGAATCTCCATATGTAAATATTATCGCTGTTCGTAAAGGCGATGAAAATAAACCAGCTATTAAGAAACTTGTAGAAGCTTTGAAATCAAAAGAGATTCAAGATTTCATTCTTGATAAATGGAAAGGTGCAGTCGTTCCAGTGAAATAATAAGGTAGAAGCAGGCATGGAAATTGTGCCTGCTTCTTTTATTTTGGAAATTGGAATGCACAAAAAACAATATATTAATAGATTTAATTAATTGTTCATGCTATTCTGATTTGGAGGTGATGAAAATTATTGCTAAAATTTATGCTGATTCTATTCATATGGAAGCAATGGAAAAACTATTAAAACGATTACCCGCAGAGCATCGACTATATGTAAAGATTTTGAATGAAATTGGTGCAACAAAAGGAGGGGATTTTGGGGAAGAAATAGTATATAAAGACCTGGAAAAAATGCAGCTACCGTTTAAATATTATGTGTTTCACAAATTGTTACTGCATGCAGAGAATACGTTCGAATTGGATTTCTTACTAATCACTCCCTTTGGTGCAGTTATTTTAGAAGTCAAAAATATTATTGGCGAGTTAGAGTTCCAAGAGAATCCATCCCAGCTCATCCAACGAAAAGAAACAGGGGAAATAAAAAAATACCCTTGCCCCGCTCTCCAACTAAACGAATACAAATACCAACTTTCACAATTTTTCATGGATCATAATATTTTAGTTCCAATCTTTGGTGCTGTTGTATTCGCATCCCGAAATAGTTTTGTGAAAACTTCTACTGACAAAGCAATAATACTTAATAGGAACGAAGTCAGGCCATACCTTCGACAATTTCAAAAACATAAACCCACACTTACAATGGAAGAAATGGAAAAAATGAAAGATATTCTTCTAATGAAAAACACCCCATTTGCTAAATTTCCTCTAACTAAACATTATTCCATACAACCAGAAGAACTTATAAGAGGAGTAGAATGCAGTAAATGCGGTTTTATCGGTATGCTAAAACTTAAGCGCACATGGCATTGTCCAGCTTGCAAGACTAATGATCCCTATGCATATAAGAATGCACTAACTACCTATTTTTTATTGTACAAAGATTCTATCACCAATAAAGAATGTAGAGAATTTCTACTTTTAAACAATAGGTATGAAGCTAAACATATTCTTTCCAACTCGGATCTAATAAAACACGGCAATAACAAATGTACTATTTATAAAATGAAAAAGCCTTTCATCAACTAGATGAAGGGCTTTTATATGGAAAATAAATTAACTGTGGATAACTGATTTTACACAACACCTACACAAATGCAAGTGCTCCTAAACAGATGCTATATGCCCCTAAAGAGAGGCCATCCGCTCCAAAAGGAATCCCGTATGCCCCTACCAAATGCAAGTGCCCCTAACCGGATGCTATATGCCCCTAAAGAGAGGCCATCCGCTCCAAAAGGAATCCCGTATGCCCCTACCAAATGCAAGTGCTCCTAACCGGATGCTATATGCCCCTAAAGAGAGCCCTTCTGCTCCAAAAGGAATCCCGTATGCCCCTACCAAAAGACTACATCTATTCCTTTTATGTTTATGTTAGGAAAAACAATGATTTCAGCTCATGGTGTTACTGGTGATGGAGCATTAGTGACCATGGTAGATAAATTTTCTTCCAAAAAATAAGGTTTGACATGCTTTCAAATGGGTAGACTAATAGAGTAGTTGTTTTAAAATGTGAAAGGAATGATTCATTATTAGTTTGGAAGAGTTGCCTTATACAGAACAAATGGAACACGCGTTTAGAGGAGTTCACGGTTTTGGATATAGTGAAGTACGAAACAGCCAAGATTTACGTTTGAAGGTTGAACAACGAAGACAGCGAGATTATGAGAAGAGTGTCCAACTAGTCGCGAAAATTTATGCCCAAGCCTTTAGAGGATAATATAATAGAAAAGAAGAATCCATGGAGAAATGTATTGGACTAACCTAAAATAATGAGACAATATAAAACACCTTCGATAGTGGTACACTTAAAACAAGTACTTAAATCGGAGGTGTTTTTGCATGGGCAAAAACGTGTATTCAAGTGAAATTAAATGGGCAGTCGTGAAAGATAAAATGAGCGGTCATCTTACGACGAAAGAAATTATGGAGAAATACGGAATTAAGAATAAATCTCAAATTGAGACATGGATGAGATGGTATAGAGCGAATGAAATTCATCGTTTCGATCAACCGATCGGGAAGCAATATTCATTTGGGCATGGACCTGAATTTAAGAGTGAAGAAGAGAAGAAAGATACACAAATGAACCATTTGAAAATGGAGAATGAGATTCTAAAAAAGTATATGGAAATGGTAAAGGAGTTGAAAAACAGCTAGTTCTTCAAATCGTGGAAAAGTATCGAAAAAAATATACAGTAACGGCAATTCTGTCAGCCCTTCAGGTGCCTCGATCCACCTTTTATCGTTGGTTAGCAGAAGGTGTAGAATACGTTCGAACCAAAGCAGAAGAAGCAATCATCGAACTATGCAAGAAAACGAAATACCGCAATGGTCATCGTAAAATTAAGGCGTTATTGAAAAGAGAATATGGAATTGAATTAGACCGCAATACGGTCCAGAAAACCATGCAGAAGTATAATCTTCAATGCAAAGTGAAGCAAAAACGAAAATGGAAATCACAAGGAGAGTCAGTAGTAATTGCCCCAAATTTATTGAATCGTAACTTTACAGCTAGTAAACCGAATGAAAAATGGGTAACAGATATTACGTATATTCAATATGGTAGCGTCACTTTATATCTTTCGACGATCATGGATTTATATAATAATGAAATTGTCGCTTATAAGCTCTACAATCATCAACAGACACCGTTGGTAATAGATACGCTTAAAGAGGCATTGATAGCTCGTGGAAATCCGCAGGAAGTCATTGTACATTCTGATCAAGGGAGTGTTTACACATCATATGCGTATCAGGATTGCTTGAAGGAGAATCATCTAGTGAGTAGCATGTCCAGACGCGGCAACTGTTGGGATAACGCTGTTATCGAATCCTATCATTCTAGTTTAAAAACAGAAGAATTTTATTTAACTAAGTTTAATTCATTGAGCAATATTTGCGTTATACAACGAATTGACGAATATCTTCATCATTACAATGAAGAACGTATCCAAGAAAAATTAGGCTACCTAACACCAAAAGAATTTGGCATTGCGGCAGCCTAAAATAGGTGTTTTATATGTGTCTCATATCGCTAGGTCAGTTCAGTATCTCTATGGGTTTTTTTGTTGAAAAAAAATACATAGTGAAATTGATTCTCATTTAGGTGATGTTATTGAAAATATAGGAGGATTATTTTTTTGCATGAAGTTTAGGTGAAAGTGAATAGAAAGCATGAAATACAATCGTTTTGCATTCTAAATGAGAAAGTATTTCAAAAGATTTGCAAGGCAGTAGACTTTGGGTTAAGATTAGAATGATAATAAATTAGAATGGAATACCATTCATAGTTACCTAATGGAGGTTATTAAATGTCAACTTTAGTGATTAAGGATTTACACGTTGCTATCGACGGTAAAGAGATTTTAAAGGGTCTTAATTTAACAATTAATACAAATGAAATTCACGCGGTTATGGGTCCAAATGGTACTGGTAAATCAACTTTAGCTTCTGCTATTATGGGGCATCCTAAATATGAAGTTACTTCTGGTTCAATTGAATTGGACGGTGAAGACGTATTAGAAATGGCAGTAGACGAACGCGCTCAAGCCGGTCTGTTTTTAGCTATGCAATATCCAAGTGAAATAACAGGAGTTACAAATGCTGACTTCTTACGATCTGCTATTAATTCACGTCGCGAAGAAGGCGATGAGATTTCTTTAATGAAGTTCATTCGCGAACTTGATAGCAAAATGGAATTTTTAGAAATGGACTTAGACATGGCTCAACGTTATTTAAATGAAGGATTCTCAGGTGGAGAAAAGAAACGTAACGAAATTCTTCAATTAATGATGTTAAAACCAAAATTCGCTATTTTAGATGAAATTGATTCTGGTCTAGATATCGATGCACTTAAAGTTGTTTCAAAAGGTATCAATGAAATGCGTGGAGAAGGTTTCGGAAGTTTAGTAATCACTCACTACCAACGCCTGCTTAACTACATAACGCCTGATCATGTACATGTAATGATGCAAGGGCGTGTTGTTAAATCTGGAGGTCCTGAGCTTGCTCAAAAATTAGAAGCACAAGGATATGACTGGATTAAAGTTGAATTAGGAATTGAAGACGAGACAGTTGGACAAGAAGCATAAGAAAGGGGACGAATCAGCATGACGGTTGAAACAAAATTGGCATTAACCGAGCAGGATATCCGCTCCTTTTCAGAAAGTAAACAAGAACCAAGTTGGATGACGGAACTTCGTCTTAAAGCACTAGGTGCGCTTGAAACACTTCCAATGCCAAAGCCAGATAAAACAAAAATTATTAATTGGAATTTCACTGAATTTCCTACACATACTGTAGAAAGCAATGTGTTTGCTTCTTTAGACCAATTACCTGAAGAATTAAAAACAATTGTAAATGCAGAAGAACAAAAAAATATATACATTCAACACAATAACACACCAGCATTTGTTTCTTTATCGGAAGATTTGAAAGTAAAAGGCGTTATTTTTACCGATATTTACACTGCTATGCGTGAACATAGCGAGCTTGTTCAAAAATACTTTATGACTGATGGCGTAAAAGTTAACGAACATAAGCTTACAGCACTACATGCAGCACTTTTAAACGGCGGAGTATTTTTATATGTACCGAAAAACGTAGTAGTAGAAGAGCCAATTCAGGTTATTTATTTACACGATGACGAAAATGCATCTCTTTTCAATCATACGTTATTAGTTGCAGATGATAATAGTGTTGTCACGTATGTGGAAAACTATTTATCAACCGTAGAACATGCAAACGGGTTAGCAAATATTGTTTCTGAAGTAATTGCTAAAGACAATGCAAAAGTAACTTTTGGTACAGTAGACGTTCTAGCAGAAGGTTTTACTACGTATGTAAACCGTCGTGGAGTTACAGCGCGAGATGCTGTTCTTGAATGGGCACTTGGAATGATGAATGACAGCGATACAATTTCTGAAAATGTTACACATTTAGTTGGTGACAATTCAGAAGGACATGTAAAAATGGTTGTTGTCGGTCGCGGGAAACAAAAACAAAACTTTACAACAAAAGTTATTCATTGGGGCAAACATACCAATGGTCAAATCTTGAAACATGGTGTAATGAAAGATGAAGCATCTTCTATTTTCAATGGTATCGGGAAAATTGAATTCGGAGCAACGAAATCCAATGCAGAGCAAGAATCTCGTGTTCTAATGTTAAGCGAAAAAGCACGTGGAGATGCAAACCCGATTCTTTTAATCGATGAAGATGATGTAACAGCAGGTCATGCAGCTTCTGTAGGCCGAGTAGATCCACTTCAGTTGTACTATTTAATGAGCCGTGGTATTTCTAAGCATGAAGCAGAGCGTCTGGTTATTCACGGATTCCTTGCTCCAGTTGTAAACGAACTACCGATCGAAGGCGTGAAGAAACAGCTGACGGAGGTTATTGAAAGGAAAGTTCGCTAATGCTCAGTAAAGAGATTCGACGCTATTTTCCCATATTAAACCAAGAGATTAATGGACATCCACTTGTTTATTTAGATAGTGGTGCCACTTCTCAAAAACCCGTTCAAGTAATTGAAGCAATAAAAAAGTATTATGAATTTGATAACTCGAATGTACATCGCGGGGTGCATACACTTGGAAACCGTGCGACGGAAGGTTATGAAGGAGCACGTGAAAAGGTTCGAAAATTTATCAATGCTAAATCTACAAAAGAAATAATATTCACGCGTGGAACAACTACAGCTATCAATACAGTTGCAAGAAGCTACGGCCTAGCAAATGTAAAAGAAGGCGATGAAATTGTTATAACGCATATGGAGCACCATTCCAATATTATTCCTTGGCAACAACTTGCAAAGGAAACAGGCGCTACGCTTAAATATATTGACTTAGAACAAGATGGAACTTTATCTCTAGAAAAAGTACGTGGAACTATAACAGATAAGACAAAAATCGTTTCGATCGTTTACGTGTCGAATGTATTAGGTACGATGAACCCAATTAAGGAAATTACGCAAATTGCGCATGAGCATGGAGCTATAATGGTAGTGGACGGTGCACAAGCCGCACCACATTTAAAACTGGATGTTCAAAATTTAGATTGTGATTTTCTTGCATTTTCAGGACATAAAATGTGCGGTCCTACTGGTATTGGTGTACTTTACGGAAAACAAGCATTGCTGGAAGAAATGGAACCGATTGAATTTGGTGGGGAAATGATTGACTTTGTAGGTTTGTATGAATCTACATGGAAAGAGCTTCCTTGGAAATTCGAAGGTGGAACGCCTATAATTGCAGGTGCCATTGGACTTGGAGCAGCGATTGATTTCTTAGAAGAAATCGGACTAGAGGAAATTGAAAAGCATGAACATGAACTAGCTGCTTTAGCAATGGATAAAATGTCCTCAATTGAAGGTTTAACAATTTATGGACCTAAAGATCCTTCTAAGCGAGCGGGAATTGTAACATTTAATTTAGATGATGTGCATCCACATGATGTTGCAACTGTACTTGATATGAATGGAATTGCTGTCCGGGCAGGTCATCATTGTGCACAACCATTGATGAAGTGGTTACAATGTAATTCAACTGCGAGAGCAAGTTTTTATATTTATAATACAGAAGAAGATATTGACCAACTAGTTGCTGGATTGCGCACTGCAAAGGAGTATTTTAGCGATGTCTTCTAATTTAGATCAACTATATAGACGAGTAATTATGGATCATTATAAAAATCCTCGTAACAAAGGTAGCATTGAGGATGGTGCTTTAACAATTGATATGAATAACCCAACTTGCGGAGATCGCATTCATTTAACACTTCAAGTGGTAGATGGAGTAATCCAAAATGCAAAGTTTGATGGGGAAGGTTGTTCCATTTCGATGGCATCCGCATCTATGATGACTCAAGCAGTTAAAGGAAAGAAAGTAGAAGAGGCTTTAAAGCTTTCTACTGTTTTCTCAGAAATGATGTTAGGGAAAGAACATGATGAGACTATCGACCTTGACGATATAGAGGCATTAAATGGTGTTTCTAAATTTCCAGCACGTATTAAATGTGCAACTCTTGCTTGGAAAGCCATGGAAAAAGGCATTTCCGAAGAAGAGAAATAATATAAGAACGGAGGAAATACGATGGCAAAAAAAATGCCTGAAATTGGTGATTACAAATATGGTTTCCACGACAAAGACGTATCCATTTTCCGTTCAAAACGTGGGTTAACGAAAGAAATTGTGGAAGAAATTTCACGTATGAAAAATGAGCCCCAATGGATGTTAGATTATCGCTTAAAAGCATTAGAAATTTTCTATTCTAAACCTATGCCACAATGGGGTGGAGATTTTGGTTCATTAAGCTTTGATGAAATTACGTACTATGTAAAACCTTCACAAGGAACCGAGAAATCATGGGATGAAGTGCCAGAGGAAATCAAAGCAACATTTGATAAGCTTGGTATTCCAGAAGCGGAACAAAAATATCTTGCAGGTGTTTCAGCGCAGTATGAATCAGAAGTGGTTTACCACAATATGAAACAAGAGCTTCAAGATTTAGGTATCGTATTTAAAGATACGGATTCAGCTTTACGTGAAAATGAAGACATTTTCAAGAAACACTGGGGAACCGTAATTCCTTCTTCTGATAATAAGTTCTCTGCACTAAACTCAGCAGTATGGTCAGGTGGATCATTTATATACGTACCACCAGGTGTGAAAGTGGATACTCCACTTCAAGCGTACTTCCGCATTAACTCAGAAAATATGGGTCAATTCGAACGTACACTAATCATTGTTGATGAAGGTGCTTCTGTACATTATGTAGAAGGTTGTACAGCTCCTGTTTATACAACCAATTCACTTCATAGTGCAGTAGTTGAGATAATTATTAAAAAAGATGCTTATTGCCGATATACAACGATCCAAAACTGGGCAAACAACGTGTATAACTTAGTTACAAAACGTGCGGTTTGTGATTCTAACGCAACGATGGAATGGATTGACGGAAATATTGGATCAAAATTAACAATGAAATATCCAGCAGTTATCCTTAAAGGTGAAGGTGCTCGTGGTATGACACTTTCTATCGCGATTGCTGGTAAAGGACAACATCAAGATGCTGGTGCGAAAATGATGCATTTAGCACCAAATACTTCTTCAACGATTGTATCGAAATCAATTTCGAAACAAGGCGGAAAAGTAACGTACCGCGGTATCGTTCATTTTGGACGCAAAGCAACTGGTGCTCGTGCTAACATTGAATGTGATACATTAATCATGGATAATTTGTCGACTTCCGATACAATTCCTTACAATGAAATCTTGAATGATAATATTTCTCTTGAGCATGAAGCGAAAGTTTCAAAAGTTTCAGAAGAACAATTATTCTACTTGATGAGTCGTGGGCTAAGCGAAGAAGAAGCAACTGAAATGATCGTAATGGGCTTCATCGAGCCATTCACAAAAGAACTTCCGATGGAATATGCGGTTGAGATGAATCGATTAATCAAATTCGAAATGGAAGGTTCTATCGGTTAATTCGATAACCTTTATGATGAAGGCAACAGGATGAAATAAATTCATCCCTGTTGCCTTTTTATTTATCCTAAAAAGGAATGCAGGTGTGGAGAGGTTCATTTTTTGTCACTTAAACAAAGATAATGATATGATATATTTGTATAAATAGTGGGGTGATTACATGATTAAGGTGGGTTTAACAGGATGGGGAGATCATCCGGATTTATATACTTCCTCTGCAAAACAGAAGCTTCAAGATTATAGCTCTTATTTTCCAGTAGTAGAGCTTGATGCTTCGTTCTATGCAATCCAGCCAATAAAAAATACACATAAATGGCTAAAAGAAACACCTGATAACTTTCAATTTGTGGTGAAAGCATTTCAAGGAATTACTGGACATCTTCGGGGAGAATCTCCATTTGATTCTGTAAATGAGATGTTCCAGATTTATCGAGCGTCCATCGAACCATTTAAAGAGCATGGAAAGCTCTCTATGGTATTAGTACAATTTCCACCATGGTTTAAATGTGAAAAGGAAAATGTAGACTATATCATGAGAGTAAGAGAAGAACTGAAAGAGTTCGATGTTGCAATTGAGTTCCGTCACCAGTCATGGTATGCTCCTCATTTTAAGGATAAAACAATTCAATTTTTAAGGGAACACCAATTTCATCATACAGTTTGTGACGAACCACAAGTTGGCGAAGGCTGTGTCCCTCAAGTTCCCATCCCTACGTCAAACAAAGTTTTATACCGATTACATGGACGAAATACATATGGATGGATTAATCCAGGAAATAACGTAAAATGGCGAGAAGTTCGCTATCTATACGACTATAATAAAGAAGAGCTAACCGCAATTCAAAAAGTTTGCGAGCAATTACATAAACAAGCAGATGAAGTAGTGGTATTATTTAATAATAATTCAGGAGGGCATGCGTCCAAAAATGCAAACACTTTTAAACAAATGCTTGGCATTGAGTTTGAAGGATTAGCTCCAAAACAACTAGACTTATTTGAAGGTGGGATTTAATGGAATGGGTAGTACTTGTAGCCGCGGGTCTATTTTCGGGGATAATAGGGGCATTAGTAGGTTTAGGCGGCGGTGTAATTTTAGTTCCAGCAGTTTTGTTTTTTGGTACAACACTTGGATTAATTCCTAATATTACTCCCCAGAGTGTAGTAGGGCTATCTGTAGTAATGATGATTTTCACAGGACTTTCTTCTACACTTTCCTATACGAAAACAAAAACGGTAGATTTTAAAAGTGGATTTATCTTCTTTATTGGAAGTATACCTGGAACAATACTTGGTGCTTTTGTAAATAAAGGACTAGATCTACCATCCTTTAATTTATATTTTGGAATATTATTAATCATATTATCTACTCTTTTGCTTGTGCGAAAATATTTAAAAACTGTTAAGTGGTTTGTAGAAAACGGTAAAAAAAGAACATTTACAGATGATAAAGATACGTATGTATATGGTTATCCAATTTGGTTTGCGATAGTGTTAACGTTTGGAGTTGGGTTTGCCTCAGGTCTATTTGGCATTGGTGGAGGATCTATCATTGTTCCTGCTATGATATTATTATTTCTATTTCCTCCACATGTTGCAATTGCAACGTCTATGTTTATGGTATTTTTATCTTCTATTATCAATTCCATCACACATATTTCATTAGGGAATGTTCCTTGGCTTTATACGATTCCTGTTATTCCAGCAGCATATATTGGCGCAAAATATGGTGCAAGTTTAAATAAAAAGCTCAACTCAGAGACATTGGTGGTTGCGCTTCGTATCGTTTTACTTTTATTGGGTATTCGGTCAATTATTGCAGGTCTTATGTAAGTGAAGATAGGGTAAGTCATTGCCCTCTAAGGTTAGATATCAAAAAGGTGGGAGCATGTTGAGAGAAACAATTCAAATTTATCATACGAATGATTTGCATAGTCACTTAGAAAACTGGCCAACAATTCATCAGTTTCTCTCTGAAAGACGAGCGATGCATGATACTGTGCTTATTTTAGATATCGGTGATCATATCGATCGATCAAATATTTTCACTGAAGGTACACTTGGTAGAGGGAATGTTGAGTTGTTGAATGCAGCTAGTTATGATTATGTCACAATTGGCAATAACGAAGGAATAACTTTAAGTCATGAGGAATTGGAAAATCTCTACACGGATGCGAACTTTGAGGTCATTGTATCCAATTTTACAAATCAAGACGGAGCAATTCCTTCATGGATGTTGCCATATAAAATCCATGAAACTCCTTCTGGTATACGAATAGGAATTGTAGCCGCTACAGCTAATTTTGGCATTTATTATGAAAAGTTAGGATGGCATACTCAACAACCGATAAGTCGATTAAAAGAAGTTTGTGAGGAAATGGAGAATAAAGTGGATATTATCCTGTGTATGTCGCATTTAGGGATATCGCAAGACGAATTAATTTCCGAACAAATTCCCCAAATTGATGTTATTTTTGGTTCACATACACACCACTTTTTTGAAGAAGGAAAAATGGTAAATGGAACACTACAAGCCGCTGCAGGTAAATATGGAGCCTATATAGGTCATGTTACCTTGGATTATGACCATAGCTGTAAACGAATTATCTCTAAAAAGGCAGCCCTATATCCAGTAGAAGATCTTCATAAACCTACTAATGATTTAGAGCAATTGGAAACATGGAAGCGGATTGGGGAGCAAAAATTAGCTACTATACTCTTTCAAAACTCTATATTTTTAAAGAAAGATTGGTTTCATTCCTCTAATATGTCTGATTACTTTGGAAAAGCGCTTTTAGCATTTACAGGGGCTGATTGTGCGATATTTCCTGCAGGTATTTTCTTAACAGATTTACCAAAAGGGAATATTACTGCTAGTGATTTACATAAACTATTACCTCATCCAATAAATCCGTGCGTTATCACGTTAACTGGAGTAGAATTGTTAGAAACGATTCATCTATCCAAAAATGAACAATGGCCACTTCTCGAAGTAAAAGGATTGGGATTTAGAGGTGAATATTTGGGTACCATGCAATTTGAGGGATTAACTGAACAGAATAATGGTGACGTTTATGTAAAGGGAGAAATTATTCAACTAGAAAAAACGTATGCTCTTGCAACGTTAGATATGTTTACTTTTGGTTATTTTTTTCCTGCATTTAAATTTGCAAACAAACAATATTTTATGCCAGAGTTCATACGGGATGTTATGAAGTGGTATGGAAAACAACAAGAATGAAAAGTTAATTCACATATAAAATCCTTCCATTACATATAAGTAATTAGGGGGATTTTTTCTGTTTTATAGAAAAAAGAAACGTTTCATATTTTTTACGAATCAGCGTAAATTGGCCATTTTTTTGACTTGTTTTATACTTTCCATTGCAGGTTTATTATATTGGGTCAATAGTAGATTAACTCCTACTTTCCTTCAATACGCGGAAATTCAAACTACTAAAATTGCTTCCATGGTCATTAGTAAAGCGGTTAATGAGAACTCAAAAATTGTATTAGATGTAAATGATATTATGGATGAGGTTCCGTCTGGTAGCAAAAATATGCAAACCATGAAATTTAATACGGATATCATTACTAAGAAACTATCCGAAACGAATAGCTTAGTGCAATATCATTTAGAACAAGCGGAAAGAGGAAATCTATCCAGTTTACCTTATTTAGATGATATTGAATATGATGAGCATGCAATGGAAGACAAAGGTGGAGTGGTGTTTTATGTTCCATTGGCAGAAGCAACTAATATTCCGCTTATTGGTAACTTAGGTCCGAAAATTCCCATAAGATTTCATGTAATAGGAAATGTACAATCTACGGTAGAATCGAGCATTACAGAGTTTGGGATTAACAGTGCCTTAGTTGAAATAAAGATTCGAATAAAAGTAAATGTCCAAATTATTGTGCCACTCGCAAGTAAAATGAGTGAAGTTGAGCAAACAATTCCAGTGGCAATGGGATTAGTCCAAGGGCAGGTTCCAAATTTTTACACGAAAGGAGAGGGGATCCGCCCTTCAGTGGAAATACCTAATACAACTCCAAACAATTAAGTAGGGTATATAATATACCCTTTTTTTCTATGAGAAAACTAGGTTTTCGAGATATGATTAGGTTGTTTGAAATTAAATAATATGTTACATTGTCAACAGTGTAGTTAGTTTTTTTTAGAATGGGGTCGAAAAAATAATGACATCGTGTAAACCAACGAAAACAGAGCATCAACGTAAGCCTGATTGGCTAAAAATAAAGTTAAATACAAATGAAGACTATAAAGGTCTAAAAAAGTTAATGCGTGAAAACAATTTACATACAGTTTGTGAAGAAGCAAGATGTCCAAATATTCACGAATGCTGGGGTTCACGTCGAACAGCTACTTTCATGATTCTTGGAGCAGTTTGTACGCGTGCATGCCGTTTTTGTGCAGTCAAAACAGGTCTTCCAACGGAGCTAGATTTAGCAGAACCAGAACGTGTGGCAGATTCTGTTGTTATTATGAACTTAAAGCATGTTGTCGTTACAGCAGTTGCTCGTGATGATCTAAAAGACGGCGGTTCCGAAGTATTTGCTGAAACGATTCGTGCTATTCGCCGTAAAAACCCATTTACTTCTATTGAAGTATTACCTTCTGATATGGGTGGAATTGAACAGAATATCCGTAACATTATGGATGCGAAACCAGATATTTTGAATCATAATATCGAGACAGTGCGCCGTTTAACTCCTAGAGTACGTGCAAGAGCAAAATACGATCGATCACTGGAGTTATTACGTCGTGCAAAAGAAATGCAACCAACTATTCCTACTAAATCTTCTTTAATGTTAGGTTTAGGAGAAACGCATGAAGAAATATTAGAAGTAATGGATGACTTACGTGCAAATAACGTAGACATTATGACAATTGGTCAGTATTTACAACCATCGAAAAAACACTTACCAGTGTTAAAATATTATTCACCTGCTGAGTTTGGTGAATTACGTAAAATTGCAATGAGTAAAGGATTCTCACATTGTGAAGCTGGCCCTCTTGTAAGAAGTAGTTATCATGCAGATGAACAAGTGAATGCTGCTGCGAAACAAAGACAAGCACAAGGTGAGGAACAACTCGCTACTCAAAATAGCTAATGGATGGTGATGGAGTGATTATTGCTGAGGGATACACATATGAAGTCGTAGAGGATTACCGTGAAGCATTTAAAGAAGAAGCTTTTTTAGAAAGATATAGTGAAATATTATCTAAATACGACTATATTATGGGAGACTGGGGATACAATCAACTCCGATTAAAGGGCTTTTTTGAGGATCGAAATAATAAAGCTACATTTGATACAAAAATAAGTACAATGAAAGATTACTTGTATGAATATTGTAATTTTGGCTGCGCATATTTTTTAATAAAAAAAACAGGTGTTGCACCAAAAATAGTGCCAGTTGAAACAGATGAATTAGAACAAGAAAACATTGAGCAGAATCATTTATGATCTGCTCAATGTTTTTTTTATGCTATGAACAGGTTGATTTCCACTGCAGGTGTACGCTTTCCGCGGGCTGTTCGTGAGCCTCCTCGCTTCGTTGTAGGGTCTCACCTGGACACGCTTTTCCCGAGTCGCCGCCTTCCGCTCAAATCAACAGTGCTAAAAATGTAAGGGAATATGCTTCTGGTACTTACCTTTGTTTAAGAATATAGCAAGCAGAAACAGAGAAAAAAATAAGTTGTATCTATTGATAAAGAAGCGCTGAGCGGACGAAATTGACTCTTCGTCCGCTTTTAAAAGAGTAGAAAAGGATTCATTCTCTCATTAACCAAACCTAATGCACCATTTCTCCACATATTTCAAGAGGGCAACGGACAAACATCCGCCACAAGATTATCGAAAAAAGAGGATTTGGAAGTGACGCAGTCACTTCCAGATCCTCCATAAAAGTCTTCGTTAATAGTGTAGCCAATGTTTAGTCCAAAGCACTTGGGAATTGGTGATGAACTGGTGCACTAAAAGGACGCTTGCGTATTCTAATTTAGTAATTCTCTTAAGTAATCCCTTAATTCCTCTGCTTCGACTTCGGTTCTATTATATATATGCTCTAAATAACCTGGTTCTTCTAAATCATCAGGTCCTAAAATAGCAGCTCGGCCATATTGGATATCCATCACGAGAACTTTTCCGAAAAAGCGAGAACTTTGTACAACAGCTAAATCATAGCGTTGAGAATCACCCGTAAATCCAACGAACCTTGTTTTTGTATCTTCTACATCATCATACAAGAAAAATCGTTCCACTATGTAACACTCCTTCCTATCCTTTAAATATGGTACTATAGAATAGAACTTAATATCAACCGAACAAAAATTAGGAGGCATTTCGATGTATTTTGTGGATCGAAAAAAAATAAAAACGACTATTACTCATATGAATGCATTAATTAAATTACTCGAAGATAGAACAGACTGGAATCAAGATGAAGTGTCGAAGCTAGCACTTGAACGGCTCGGCCAAAATTTGATTGAGTCCATTATAGATATAGGAAACTCCATGATTGACGGTTTCATCATGCGAGATCCAGGCGGTTACGATGACATTATAGACATTTTGACAGACGAAAAAGTAATAACAACAGCGATGGATGCTCCTTTAAAAGAAGTAATTGATTATAGAAAAGTACTTGTCCGTGATTTTCATTCCATCGATCATACGCAATTAGCACAAGTATTACTTTCTAATCTTCCTTATTTAAAACAATTTCCATCAATGGTGGAGAATTATTTAGAGAATGAATTAGGTCCTGTCTCCGCTTTTTTACCAGAGGATTCTAATGTCACATTATAAGGCCTATTGTTTAGATTTAGATGGCACTGTATATAAAGGGAAGACTCCTATAAAAGAAGCAATTGAATTTGTTCACCATTTACAAGGAAAAGGAATTGATCCTTTTTTTGTGACGAACAATTCTTCCATGACACAAAAACAATTACAGCAAAAGCTTGTGCATATGGATATCCATACGAATGAAGATCATATAATCTCTTCTTCTATTGCAGCTGCTAATTATATTGATGAACATTATCATGGGAAGTCTGTGTTTATGATTGGAGAAAATGGATTACAAGATGCGCTAGACATGAAACGAATTGACCGAACAGAAGAGTTAGCTGATGTCGTTGTGATGGGAATTGATCATGACATCAATTATGACAAGCTTGCCAATGCTTGTCTCTCGGTTCGTGCAGGAGCAGTATTTTTATCTACAAATAGTGATCATGCTTTCCCTACTGAGAGAGGATTTCTACCTGGAAATGGAGCTTTCACAAAACTTGTAGAACACTCAACTGGTGTGGAAGCCCTATTTATGGGGAAACCGCAACCGTTTATGTTGGAACTTATTCTAAAAGAATATGGCTTTCATAAAGACGAAATGGTTATGATTGGTGATAATTACGAGACAGATATTTTGACAGGAATTCGGATGGGCATTCATACGGCCCATGTCAATAGCGGAGTCACTCTAACAGAAGATGTGCAGCAACAGGTGGAGAAACCAACATACCTACTGCAATCTTTAAGTGAATGGATAAAGTAAAAAGACTGCAGATTACTCTGCAGTCTTTTAAAATAAAGGATTTTCCTCGATGTATTTATATATGTTTTTTACAAGTTCACTAGGCGTTTCTGCTTCCACCACATCACCGTTTACAATAGCAAAAAAAGTTTCAGAACACAGTGAGCAGTAGCTTAAACAACCATACTCTAATACATCTAAATTGGGGTCTTGTTCCAAAATATCAAATGCTTCCTGAGAACCATTTGCAAGGTTGCTTATACAAAATTCAACCATTGGATTCATAGTTGTCACCTCATTACTCCGTCATGCTACTCTATTTTAATTCATCCGTCAATTTAGAAGTCTTATTGTGAAAACCATCACAATCATTTATAATTTGAAGAGACATTGAAAGTTGAGGGATAATATTATGCGAAAATTAGTATTGTTAGGTGGAGGATACGGTAATATGCGCGTTTTACTTCGCTTATTGCCAAACAATTTACCAGATGATGTAGAAATCACATTAATAGACCGAACGCCATTTCATAGTTTGAAGACAGAATTTTATGCGTTGGCAGCTGGAACATCTCCAGATAATGAAATCCGTGTGGCATTTCCTGAAAACCAAAAATTAACGATTAAATATGGTGAAATTCTAGAAATTGATGTGGAAAGTAAAGAAGTATTGTTAGCAGATGGACAAGCAATTAAATACGATGATTTAATAATCGGTCTTGGTTGTGAGGATAAATATCACGGAGTACCTGGTGCGGATGAATTTACGTATAGTATTCAAACGATTGGACGTTCTCGTGATACTTACAGCAAGCTAGGAGGTTTACAGTCAGGCTCTGTTGTAGGAATTGTTGGAGCTGGCCTAAGTGGAATTGAGCTTGCTAGTGAACTGCGTGAAAGTCGTCCAGATTTAAGAATTAAATTATTTGACCGCAGTCCACGTGTATTAAGAGATTTTCCAGAGCGTTTAAGTAATTATGTGAAAAAATGGTTTGATTCAAATGATGTAGAAATTGTGAGCAACTCAAATATAACAAAAGTTGAAACAAATAAATTATACAATCATGAAGAAATAATACCTGTGGATGTTGTCGTTTGGACAGCAGGGATTCAACCAGCTGCTCCTGTACGCGCGTTACCTGGCGAAAAAGATAGTTCTGGTCGTGTCGTATTAACGCAATATCATGATTTACCTGGATATGAAAATGTATTCGTAGTAGGAGATTGTGCATCCCTTGCTTTTGCACCAAGTGCTCAACTTGCAGAAGAACAAGCAGAACAAATCGTGAAAGTATTACAAGCACGTTGGAAGAACTTTCCTCTGCCAGAAAAAATGCCTGAAATTAAACTAAAAGGTTTTATGGGATCCCTTGGGAAGAAACAAGGCTTTGCTTACTTAGCAGATATTTCAGTGACCGGGCGCATTGCTAGGCTGATGAAATCTGGATTGCTGTGGATGTATAAGCGTCATAATGGATAAAAAAAGCTTCGGAACGTTTATTTAATAAGCGTTTCGATGCTTTTTATTATTGTTTAAATGGTTAATCGATCAATAAGTAGTAATATTCGATCCATCACTCTCAAACATCCAACAGTCTATAAGTATTTTAATTATTCTACTTCACTAGTATACCCATACTTCTCAAGTGCTGCATATACTGGCTTTAATTGAATATAACCTTCGCCAATGACTTCATCATTAATCATGACAAGTGGGTAGAAAAATTCATCGTCGGCAATTCGGTTTGCAATATTTTGCTGTTTTTCATTCTCAATTGGTTGTTCGATATCGATATAGGTGAATGTAATTTGGTGATTTGGAAACTTTCGGTCGATGGCTGCTTGCAACCATTCGTATGTATCCTTAGAGGATGGTGCATTTACACAACTGGCGCACATTATGTCTGCTCCATAAATTTCTATATTTAATGCGTGATTGCCCATATTAGCAGATCTCCTTCGAATTCTTTATTGGATTTTTTTCTTACTTCACATTATAATGATTATAGTGAAAGGAGTCGATAGATATGACTGATACAATTAATGAACAAGTTCAAGAAGTTTTAGATAAATTACGCCCATTTTTACTTCGTGATGGGGGAGACTGTGAACTTGTAGATATTGAAGATGGTATTGTAAAACTACGCCTTTTAGGAGCTTGTGGAAGCTGCCCAAGTTCAACCATTACTTTAAAAGCAGGTATTGAACGTGCACTACTGGAAGAAGTTCCAGGAATAATAGAAGTAGAACAAGTTTTTTAAAAGAATATAACGAAAAGAAGCCTATTGCAGGGCTTCTTTTTCTTTACTCTCGCGTATTTCTTGCCAGCGTTCCTTTGCCATTTCAATTATTTTTGGTTCAATGGACGTACTTTGTTTTTCGATTACTTTAGAAAAATAGCGTGTTGCAAATTCGATATCACCAATTCTTCTTGATAATTCTGCTATTAAATAGAGGACACGTGTTTCTGACATTTGTGTTCCGTTATAATCTTCCGTAGAATAAGAATCTGCGTAACGATCACGTGCAATTTCCATGAATCGTTTTTCTTGATCTTCCTTATTTTGTAGTCGATATAACCAAGCAGTCCGTAATGCTAAACCAGCTAAATTGATAAACTTTTCTTTTTTTAGAGCGCCAATATGAATTCCTAGTTTATAAGCCATAATTCCTTCTTCAATAGATCTTTCATTTCCAAAAGAGTGAGGTACCCATTTATTTGCAACTTCTTGTTGGATTATCTCTTTCACTCCAGGGGTAAAATATTTTGTGAAGTCCTCTGTGAATGAAAAACCGCAATGCTCACAGACGAATACATTATAGAGAAGTGGATTTACCTCTTTATTTTGATAGATTGGTTGAAAGTCTGTTTCATTTGCTTCCACTTTAACAAACTTAGATCGGACCTTTGTCGTTTTAAATTTCTTTTTACAATGCAAACATTCTATATCTTTTTGATAATAAGGAGATAATTCCATTATTAAACCTCTTTTCACCCAATAACTAACTAGTTCTATTATACTTGATAACTTTGTTGAATGCTAAGTAATTATCTTCATTTAGTAAACATTTAAACTTTCCTAAATGAATTAAAAATTTGCGAAAGATGTTATAGATTTTGTAGGTAGTATTCCTTGTCTACAAGGTTAAAACATTGATATGATATATAAAAGGAAGGAAAGGTGATTCAGATGACAGAAGTAGTGATTCTATCTGAAGCGGCAGCTTACCGCGTAAAAGAAATGATGACACATAACGGAGAAGAGGGCTCGATGCTTCGTGTTTCAGTAAATGGTGGTGGATGCAGCGGTCTTTCTTACGGGATGAGTTTTGAAAAAGAAAAAAATGAAGATGATCTAGAACTTCATCAACATGGTATCGATATAGTAGTTTCTACAGAAGATGCATCCATATTAAATGGAACCACAATAGATTATAAAGAATCCTTGATGGGGGGCGGGTTTACCATCGAAAATCCCAACGCAATCGCTTCTTGCGGATGTGGTTCTTCGTTTAAAACAGCTAAAAAAGAAGGTACACCAGAGAGCTGTTAATCTTTCGTAGTTATAATAAGTATTTCATTTGGAGTTATCAGTAAATTCAAACCTTAATAATACCTGTAACTATGTGTTGAAATCATGTGATAAAAGGTCTAATATAGGCATTAAGGGTTTTTTGTCGTGAACATGGCAAAGAACGAGCCCTACATGGTGAATATTAATCATAGGGGTCTTCTAAAAAATATATTAAAGGTGGTTGCGATCTTCGTGAAAAGACCGACAATTCTAGTATTAGGCGCAGGATATGGTGGATTAACTACAGTAGTTAACCTTCAAAAGATAGTAGGTGCAGATGATGCAGATATTATTCTAGTAAACAAAAATGATTACCATTATGAATCTACTTGGTTGCATGAAGCTTCTGCTGGTACGTTACGTCCTGACCAAGTTCGTTACGATGTAAAAGATGTTATAAATTCTAGCAAAGTAAAATTTGTGAAAGCAGCAGTTGAGGCAATTGATGTTAATACCAAAAAAATTGCAACTAGTGCTGGTGAATTTACATATGACTACTTAGTAATTGGTTTAGGCTTTGAAGGAGAAACATTCGGAATTACTGGTTTAGACAAATATGCACTTTCTATTGCTAACGTGAATGCAGCTCGTCAAATTCGTGATCATATTGAATATCAATTTGCAACATGGTCAACAGAAGAAGTTCGTGATGATGCACGCTTAACAATTGTTGTAGGTGGAGCTGGATTCTCAGGTATTGAATTCTTAGGTGAATTAGGAAATCGAATTCCTGAACTTTGCAAAGAATATGATGTACCAAAAGAAAAAGTTCGCGTAGTTTGTGTTGAAGCTGCTCCAATGGTACTTCCTGGTTTTGATCCAGCATTAGTAGAATATGCTGTAAGACAATTAGAGTCTAAAGGAATTGAATTCTCTATCGGTACACCTGTAGTGGAAGCAACTCCAGAAGGTGTTAATATTAAAAAAGGCGAAGATGAATTCGAATTTATCAAAGCTGGTACAGTTGTTTGGGCAGCTGGAGTTCGTGGAAATCGTCTAATTGAATCGTCAGGTATTGAAAACATGCGTGCTCGCGTTAAAGTAGAAAAAGATATGCGTGCTCCTGGTTTCCCAGATGTATTCATCGTTGGTGACTGTGCACTTATGATCAATGAAGAAGTTAACCGTCCGTATCCCCCAACTGCACAAATTGCAATGCAACAAGCAGTAACTATTGCAAAAAATATTGTTGCTTTAATGAAAGGGAATGCAACAGAAGAATTCGTTCCTGCTCTAAAAGGGACAGTATGTTCACTTGGAGAACACGATGCTATTGGTGATGTAATGGGTAGAAAAATTACTGGAACGAAAGCATCTATCATGAAAAAAGTTATCGATAACCGTGCGCTTTACATGATCGGTGGAGTTCCACTATTGTTGAAAAAAGGTAAATTCTCTTTTTAATTTATATTAATTACTTTAAGCTCTCACTGTATAAATATTTACAGTGAGAGCTTTTTTAAAGGGGTTATTTATATGGCTAGAGAAGATAGAGGTAGTATTTGGTTAGGAGTAGCAGGGCTCGTAGTAAATCATCGTGGAGAGTGGCTTGTTGTTAAAAAGAGATATGGTGGTCTTCATGGAAGATGGTCTTTTCCAGCAGGATTTGTAAACAAAGAGGAAACTATAGATGAAGCAGTACTGAGAGAAGTGAAGGAAGAAACAGGTGTTGAGTGTAAAGTGGAGAAAATGATTGGTTTTAGAAGTGGAGTTATTCACAATAAAATCAGTGATAACATGGCAATTTTTTTACTTACACCGAAAGAAAAAGACCCAATTCTACAAGCACAACTTTCCGAATTATATGAAGTACAGTGGATACATCCAGAAGTATTAAGACTGAGTGAAGAAGCCTCTGTCATGATTCAGGAACTGGCACAGAAGAAAATAGCAGTTGGTTTTCAAACAATAGAAGGCATTAATCCTGGGGTTGTTTTCGGTTATACTAGCTATAAGCTCTTTTTTTAATAGTTGTTGAAAAAACACAAAAAATATATTTTTGTGTTTTTTATTTACAAAAAATAAATTATATGATATATTATCTGAATATTAAAAATATAAGGAGGGGTATAGGGTGAGATTTAAAAAGGAAATAAATCCAAATCATTGTCCATATTGTAAAGGGAAAGGTTATTTTCAACTAAGATTAGGGGGATCTGAAACTTGCAGTTGTTGCAATGGATCAGGCAAAAAAAGACTGTAACTTTATATAGTGGCGTATGCACACACTGGGCCATGTAAGGGAAGATGTAATTGATTATGACAAATAAGTGAAATTAGACAAGTACATTGAATACTAGCCTCCGTTAAGGTAAACTATTTAAAGATGCTACGGAGGTAATAGATTATGGACTTTATGATCGTACAAATGATACTTTCAGTTCTTATATTTTTTGTGATGTTTTTCGGAATCGCCTTCTTATTGAATATGCTTTTACGAATGACTTGGTTTATGGCAGTTCTTTATCCAATAGTAGTAATTCTCATTATTGATGAGGTACGCTTTTTTGATTATTTTACGAAAACAGGAACTGCTTTTTCTGCTTTAGGGCATAAAATTGTTTCTCTACATGCTGCGGATATCATCATATTATCTAGTGGATTAGTGGGAGCAATTGCAGCTGGCTTTGTGATGAAATATCTTAGGAAAAATGGATATCAAATGTTCTAAAAGAAAAAAGGATAACTCCTTAATGAGTTATCCTTTTTTTAAAGATAAGAAACTACCATGGCTGACTTTTCGTATAAGCCGCCATCTACCATGAAAAAAGCTAATTTTAGCATTAAACTGGTATTATTTTGATTCAAGATGGATATCCTATTAATTTTTGAATATGAGTAATGCCGCTGTTTTCATACAAAGGTATACGGATTATCATCCTGCAAAACCAGTGCTCATAGTACTTAAAGAATTAAATAATACCTCGGATTCCCGTTTCAGGTGGACGCGTTCCAAGGGGGCGCCGCTCACGCGTTCGTTGTGATGGCTTATCAGTCTCACAGAGGAACAAAGGCTAAGATCGCCACATCGTGTGGCAACGCCTTCGTGACCAACATCCTGTTGGCCTCCGGCTGGAGTCGCCACCTTTCACTACAATCCATTAAGTTGGTAGTACCTAACAAGAAGATTTTGCGCAGCTATCGCTAAGAATCCAGTAATAGAAAGGATTCTTAGTATAATTTCAAGAGTTAGATCTTTAGTTTTTTTATTTTTACCGTACACAGTATACAAGAATCAGTGGGTGTATAATTAGAGTAGGTGGTACTTGAGAAAAATAGATAGTATCAATTGATAAAGAAGCGCTGAGCGGACGAAATTGCATCTTCGTCCGCTTTTAAAAGAATAGGAAACGATTTATTCTCTCATTAACCAAAACAAATGCATTATGTCTTAACATATTTCAAGAAGGCGACGGACAAACAACCGCCACAAGATTACCGAAAAAGAGGATTTGGAAGTGACGCAGTCACTTCCAAATCCTCTATAAAATTCATCGTTAATAGTGTAGCTTATGTTTCGTCCAAAGCACTCCGGAAATAGTAAAGATAGTGTGCACTTAAAGGACGCTTGCGTTTTTCTTTTCATTGTCTTATACCAAAGTGTTATATATGACAATTGAAATTGCAATACCTGTAAGTGCTCCCATTAAAACTTCGATTGGTTTATGACCAAGCAAGGTTTTTAATTCTTTCATCTTTTCCTCATTTTTCTTTTGTGCCCATCCCTTTGTTTGCTCAACAAATGTTTGAAAATCTGCCCGCATTTGATTGATGATTATGGCATGTTGTCCAGCTTGAAAACGGACACCAGTAGCATCAAACATGACGATTACAGCAAAAACGGTAGCCACTGCGAAAAGTGGAGAATCTAAGCCTGATTCAAATGCAATTGCAGTACAAAGCGAAGTAACAGCAGCTGAGTGAGAACTAGGCATTCCACCGGTGGAAGTGAATAATTTCCAATCTAATTTCTTGGTCATTAAAAAATGAATCGGAATTTTCACGAACTGGGCAAAGAAAATAGAAAAAAGTGCCGCCAATAATGGAGTATTTTGGAGGATTGCCAAAGTAGACACCGCCTTTCATCTTAAATATTCAGTAAGACTAGTATAACACATTCAAACTATTCGAAAAATGTATCTTCTTCCTATATAATTAATATGTATCCGAATTACTAGGAGGAAAAATAATGATTATTAGTACAAATGCTGTTTTATTCGAGGAAATTCAATCCGAAACATTAGTAGTCGCTGTTTCCAAACATGTAGAGAATACAAGCAATTGGAGCGATTTCTTAGAAAGTTTTGGCGCACATATTATGGATTGGGTGAAGAGCGGGGATATTTCTTCTGATCTTAAAAAGATTGTAAAAGTGCCTGTTGCAAATAAAGATGGTGTTAAGAGAATTCTTTTTGTTGGAATTGGAGATCGTAAACAATTAACACAAGAGAATATCCGCGAAATGTTTGGTCTAGTTGGAAAAGAACTTTTAACAAGCAAGCCAGAATCATTAGCAATTTGGGTTCCTTCCTTCACAACAGAAACTATTCTGGATGCTGATGTAGCTTATTTGGCAGCTGAAGGACTTGGTATGGGTTCTTTCACTTATGAAGGATACAAAACAACTTCTAATGTGCCCGATTATTACTTATCAGCTATTGAACTATTAACAAATGAAGATGAGGAAGAAGTTGTCTCTTATTTTGAAGTAGGAACTATTTATGCAGATGCTGTAAATGAAGCTAGAATATTAGTGAATAGTCCTGGAAACGTACTTACCTCGACGCAATTAGGGGAATACGCGAGAGAACTTGGTAATACATATGAGTTCGAAACAGAGATTTTAGGTAAAAAAGAAATTGAAGAGCTTGGCATGGGGGCTCTTCTCGCTGTTAACCAAGGATCCGTTGAAGAACCACGATTAATCGTATTAAAATATCAAGCAACCGAAAAGTGGGAAGATGTAGTTGCCTTAGTAGGTAAAGGCATTACATTTGATACTGGTGGCTATTCTATTAAAACAAAGACTGGAATTGTTGGGATGAAAGGGGACATGGGAGGCGCAGCAGCAGTACTAGGTGCAATGCAAATTATTGGTGAGCTTCGTCCAAACAAAAACGTACTTGCAGTTATTGCATCTACTGATAACATGATTTCTGGAAATGCTTTTAAACCAGATGATGTCATTACTTCCATGAGCGGGAAAACAATTGAGATTTTAAATACAGATGCAGAAGGTCGTTTAGTTTTAGCCGACGCTGTGACATATGCAAAACAACAAGGTGCTAACTATATTGTTGATGTTGCGACGTTAACTGGAGGCGTCATAACTGCACTTGGATATGATAAAACTGGAGCATTAACAAATGATGAAGCGTTTTTTGAAACGTTTATGGAATCTTCCATTGAAACTGGTGAATTTACATGGAGATTACCTCTAACAGAAAGTGATAAAAAACGTATTCGAAAAAGTGATGTTGCAGATCTTAATAATTCACCTGGTGGAGATGGCCATATGATTTTTGGTGGTGGATTTGTAGGAGAATTTGTAGAAAATACACCATGGATTCATCTAGATATTGCTGGGACATCTGACACAAAGTCTGCTCATGATTTCGGTCCTAAAGGTGGAACAGGTGTAATGGTACGAACACTTGCAACGCTGATTGAACGAATGGCAGACGAAGAGTAGGGCAAACGCACAGACTCCCTTTCCCGAGTGGCATACACTGAGGGGAAAGGAGGAGAAGCATGGTAAGATTTCGGGGTGGAGGTTTTAGAGGTCCCGGTTTTGGCGGTTTTAGAGGTCCCGGTTTTGGCGGTTTTAGAGGTCCTGGTTTCGGAGGTTTTAGAGGCCCTGGATTTGGTTTTGGAAGACCCGGTTTCGGATTTGGAGGATTCGGAAGCCCGTTCGTAGGGGGATTAGTCGGAGGTCTATTAGGTTCTTCTTTATATGGAGGTTATGGATACGGAGGATACGGAGGATATCCAGTTTACCAACCTTATCCAGTTTATCAACCTTATCCATACCAATACCCAACATATTATGATGGTGGTTATTACTAAAATACAAAAAGCTTTTGCAACCGCAGAATTTGCGGGTTGCAAAAGCTTTCTTATTTTCCAAGTTCTCTTTTTTTCTTCACAACTTCGGCAAGGTCATCTCGTACTGATTTATCCCACATTTTCACTCCAGATATATAAGCAGCTCTACCCATCATATGTCCTCCAACTGGTCCTGTGACAAAAAGGAAGACTATTCCTAACAAAATGTGTGAGTTGAAACTACCTTCAATTAACCAAAAGTGAAAAAATACACCGAGTAAGATACTCATGACACCAAGTGTTGCACTTTTAGATGCCGCATGTGCTCGTGAATAGGCATCCGGAAGACGTATTAACCCAATAGCAGTAACCAAGATAAAGATTGTTCCAAAAGAAATCGTAGCAATGATAAGAATATTAGCTATTACGGTCACGTTGAATAATTACTCCCTTCTCCGTGAATTTAGAAAAAGCAACAGTACCAATGAAGGAAAGAATCGCTAAGAGTAAAATAACATCTAAGAAATATCCTGTATCAAATAGGATGGATATGAGCCCTATCAACGAGATTATCCCAACTCCAATAGCATCTAGGGCAATTACACGGTCTGGAGTTGTAGGTCCTTTCACAAGGCGATATAAAAAGCCCAAAAGCGATATACCTATAAGTACGACGATTGTCCAAAGAAAAGTTGTCATGATTTGCTCACCTCCAAGATTGCCTTTTCAAACGTATCCTTGATGGAATTGATGGCATCATCTACGTTATCAAAATCAATAGAATGAATATAAAGGATTTTATTATCATCCGAAATATCAATGACAATTGTGCCCGGTGTCAGGGTGATAAGACTGGACAATAGTGTAATTTCCCAATCTTTTTCAAGGACAGTAGGCATTGCAAAGATAGCGGGACGAATTGGCATTTTCGGTTTAATGATTAACAGCAAAACGGCGATATTTGATAATGTTAGCTCTTTTAAAAATAAAATAACGAGCTTAATAACTGCCCAAATTCTTTCCAAGTAAAATCTGGAAGAAAAAGATTTTCGTAGCATCCACAGCATTAATAATCCAAGTACATAGCCAACAATAAAGGTTGATGGTTTAAATGATACGGATAAAAACATCCAAGTTAAAGCGATTACAACATTCAATAATATTTGAAGAGCCATTATTTCACCCCTTTAAATACTGCATCCGTATAAACGGAAGGGTCTAGTAATACTGTTGTTGCATCCTTCATAAATGGAACTACAAATTCTGAACCAACACCATATAAAACAGTGATAGCAACTAAACAAATTGCCGGAGCTAATAAATGACGATACGTTTTTGGACTAATCTCCTGTACGACTTTCTCTTCACCCCAAAATGCATAGATGAAAATACGAATAACAGAAAGTAAAACGACTAAGCTAGAAGCAAGGATGAATATACTTTGCCAAATATGACCGTTTTCAAGCCCCCCTTGGACAATTAAAAGTTTGCCTAAAAATCCACTCAAAGGAGGAATCCCAGCAAGTCCAAACGCTGCAATTAAATAACTCCATGCTAATGCGGGGTATCGTTTCATAAGTCCACCCATTTTACGCAAATCGGATGTGCCGGTTAACTTAATCACAATCCCGATCAATAAAAACAATGCCCCTTTTATTAAAATATCATGGATTAAATAAAACATAGAACCAAGCATCCCATTTTCATTCATAATAGATGCACCAAACAATATAACTCCAACTGCAATCACAATATTGTAAATAATAATTTGTTTTACATCGAAGTAAGCAAGTGCACCAATGCATCCTACAATGATTGTAAGGATAGAAATAATCATGAGAAGTTCATGAGTAAATCCGATATCAGTTGTGAAGAACAATGTATACGTCCGTATAATCGCATAAACACCTACTTTAGTTAATAATGCCCCAAAAAGAGCCAATATTGGCATTGGAGGGGCTGCATATGACCCAGGTAACCAAAAGAACAGAGGGAAGATAGCACCTTTAATACCAAATACGATGAGAAAAAGTACAGCTATTACGGTGATAATACCTGCTTGGCCAATTTCCGCAAGTTTGATAGATATATCAGCCATATTCAATGTTCCAACAACGGAATATAAGTACCCTACAGTAATAACAAAAAGCGAAGAGGAAACGATATTCACAAGAATATACTTAATAGATTCTCTTAACTGCCCTTTTTCTCCCCCTAAAACGATGAGTACATAAGAAGACATTAAAAGTACTTCAAAGAAAACGAACATATTGAAAATATCGCCGGTTGTAAAAGCGCCGTTTACACCTGTTAACATGAACATAATCGCTGGGTAGTAAAATGCCTTCTCTCGGTCTTCTCCAATAGAAGTAAAACTGTACCAAACAACGAAGAGTGCAATGATAAGGGAAGATGTAACTAACAAAACAGAGAGCATATCCGAAACCATCGTGATGCCATATGGAGGAGCCCAACTACCTAATGTAATACTTTGAACGCCATCCGATTTTACTTTTACTAAAAGCACTATGGCTGATGCCAGAGCCAATAAAAGCCCAATCATCACAGTTATTCGCTGAGCCTTCACTTTTTTAGGGAAAAACAATAAAATAGCTGCAAAAAGGAACGGGATGAGGACTGGAAATAATAATAAATTAATCATTGTCTTCTGTTCCTTTCATTAATTCCATATTGTCTGTACCAAGTTCCTTATATGTACGATAAGCAAGCACTAAAGAAAAGGCTGTTACGCCAAAACTGATTACTATAGCCGTTAATATTAATGCTTGCGGAATTGGATCGACATAGTCGGTAATACCATCTGTTAAAACTGGAGCAGCCTTTCCATTTAAACCGCCCATTGTTATCAGCAAGAGATGTGTTCCGTGACTTAACAAGCCAGTGCCGATAATAATTCGAAGTAAACTTCTGGAAAGGATTAAATAAACGGCAGCCATGAAAAGAAAGCCGATTAAAATGGACATTAATATTTCCATTATTCATCTCCTCCGATCATTTGAATAATGGTCATTGTGACTCCGACAACAACTAAGTAAACACCCGTATCAAAAAACATCGCCGTATGAATCGACGTTACCCCTAGAAGCGGTAAGTTGAAATCGCTATATACATGCGTAAAGAAAGGAACATTAAAGAAAATAGAACCAGCAGCCGTTGCGAGGGAGGTTAACAATCCAATTGCGGTCACGACTGTGTAGTTCACTGGAAGCATTTCTTTCACCGTTTTTAAGTCAAATGCAAGTAGTAATAAAATGATGGCACTTGACATTAATAATCCGCCAACAAATCCTCCGCCTGGTGCATAGTGCCCTGCAAAAAAGATATGAATGGAGAATAGAAAAATTATGAAGAAAACTACTTTAGTAGTTGTTTGAATAATTAAATCATTTGTTTTCAACTTTTCTATCTCCTTTCTTTTTTACAAGACGTAAAGTAATCATCCCAATGATTCCAAGTGAGGCAATCGTTAAGACACTTATTTCGAACAATGTATCAAATCCACGATAATCTACTAAAATAACGTTTACGATATTCTTGCCACCAGCCTCCGTATAGACAGTATCTTTATAATACTTAGAGATGGAAGGAATAAGTTTTTGAGAGTGAGACGAAATGGCGATTAACGTTACCATCACTCCTACTCCAAGGGCAATAAGAAAGTTACCTAAACGGAAACCACGATCTTCTTTTCCTTTTTCATGTGTATTCATTTTCGGTAAATGATAAAATGCACCTAAAAATAAAGCGACAGAAACTGTTTCTATTACTAATTGTGTTAATGCAAGATCTGGTGCTTTAAACAAAATATAGAACAATGCAACTGTGTAGCCTACTGCTCCAAGGGCGATTATCGCAGTTAATCTTGACTTAGTAACTAAAATAGTAATAGTACTAACGATTAAAATGATGGAAATAAGTATTTCAAAAAAACGAATAGGTGCTAGGTTTTCAAAGCTTATAGCGAAGGCATCTTTCAGCCACATCGTTCCACCAAGTAATACAATAATTGCAGTGAACATGTATACAAAGTAGGAGCGAATAGAGCCGGTCATATAAATGGATGAGAAACGATTAGCTCCTCCATCTGTAAGTCGGGTCAAACCCTCATACATATTATTTAACGTAAATTTAGATGGAAGCTTTTCATAAACTGGAGACCATTTTGGAATTGTTTTAAATAATATAAAACCAACTAAAAATATTCCAAGCGTCATATATAATGCAGTAGAGTGAAAGCCGTGCCAAGCTTTTATCGTAAACCCAACATCTGCTGGAACTTGGTAAGCTAAAGGTTGAATAGCTGCTACTGCCGGTTTAATAAATGTACGTCCAACAAAATTTGGGACAAAGAATATAACTACGACAAGTGTAGCTAATATTCCAGGAGATATAAGCATTCCTATTGGTGCTTCGTGGGCAGCTTTTGGTAACTGCTCCGGTTTATGTTTTCCACGGAATGTATGGAGAACAAAATACAAGCTATAAACAAATGTAAATACGCTTGCAATCCACGCAACTACAGGGAACAAAATACTCCAAGATTCCATTGCGTAAAGATCAAAATGTTGTAAATTGAGAACAGCATCTAAAAACATTTCTTTACTCAAAAATCCGTTAAACGGTGGAACTCCTGCCATTGACAAGCTTCCGATTAATGCAATCGTAAAGCTGATAGGCATTAAACTCATAAGACCGCCAAGTTTACGGATATCTCTTGTACCGGTTTCATGATCCACTATCCCCGCAATCATGAACAAACTCCCTTTAAAAGTTGCATGATTGATAAGGTGAAAAATGGCTGCAAACGTTGCAAATGTAAATGTAGTTACTAAATCTCCAGTAACATGATAAGCAACTGAGCCAATTCCTAGTAGGGACATGATTAAACCAAGCTGACTAACTGTAGAAAAAGCAAGTATCGCTTTTAAATCTGTTTGTTTGATTGCAAAGAAAGAACCCCAAAATAGTGTGAGAATACCAACTCCGGTTACAAGCCAAACCCACACTTCAGAAAATGCAAAAATAGGAGTGAAACGTGCGACTAAATACAATCCTGCTTTGACCATTGTTGCAGAGTGTAAATATGCGCTAACGGGAGTAGGAGCTTCCATTGCATCAGGCAACCAAATGTAAAAAGGAAACTGTGCAGATTTTGTAAATGCTCCAAGTAACACAAGTACAAGTGCCAATACAAAAAGATCTCGTCCAGCAAGTGTTGGAGCTTGCGCAATCAGTTCACGAATAGAAAAAGTGTCCCCAATGATTCCGAGAATTAAAAAACCTCCCAGCATCATAAGGCCACCAAATACCGTGATCATCATTGATTTTAAGGCCCCAAAACGAGAGCCATCTTTTGTATACCAATAGCCAATTAGAAGAAAAGAGGATATGGACGTTAATTCCCAAAAGAAGTACAAGCTGATTAAATTGTCCGATTGAACGACTCCTAGCATTGCACTCATAAAAATTAATAAGTATACGTAGAAGTTACCAAGCTTTTCTTTTTTCTTATCCAAATAAAAAATCGAGTAAAGCACAACTAACGATCCAATACCCGTAATTAGTAAGGAAAAGAGTAAACTCAATCCGTCTATGTATGAAACAAATGAGATTCCAAGGGATGGAATCCAAGGAAGCACGTCCATATTAGTGGTTCCATCCATAATAGATGGTATGTACGTCGCATAAAAACAAACGAGGATTACAGGAACGATTAAGACAAACCATCCTGTATGAATGCTTGAAATTTTCTTAAATAGAAAAGGAATCACCAGTGCAACAACAATAGGCATAAATATTGCGAAAACTAAGGGCAATTGAATCCTCCTTTCAAAAGTATGTATTTAAATGCATCTCTCAAATTATAACGTAAAAATGGAGTAATTGCATGGCGAAAGGTTGAAAGCTACTTGCAGAATGCCCCTTTTCTCCGATATGATAAAGAAAAGCTTTCTTAACTATTAAAGAAGAAAGAATAGAGTTAGAGGAGCGGCTATGAAAAACCCATATGTGTTTGGATTTTTACCCTTAATTACCATATTATTATTCAGTTTATCTATTTCTATTTTGACAATGAATAAAGCATTAGATCTCTTCAAAGTTATTGGTGTATATAGCGGAATGAGAGAATTTCTTTCAGAACTAGAGTTAAAATTATTCTTACTCATTATTTTTGCACTCATTTATTTTATGCTTTTTTCTGCATTAAAACTAATTGCTGAAACAATTCATGAGCTGGGAATGTTATTCTTCTCGAAAGATTTAGAGGGAAAGACCATTTCCCAAGCACGAGGCGGTTATGTCATCTTTTTTGTAGGAGCGGTTATTTCGGCTATCGGATTTCAATCCCTTCCGATATTGCTTCTAGTCTTTCTATCGACAGCTTTCATCTATTTCGTTTATGTCGTCTTTAAGTTGAGCAGTTCGATGAGTATGCTAGGGACAGTTGGTTTGATCATGTTCGAGATACTAGTTTGGAGCCTTTTTTTAGCATTAGTAATCTATGTAATTATTAAACTATATAACGGGGTCATGGCAAGCTTACCATTTCTTTAATGAAAGAAAAAGAAAGAGGGAGTATATGAAATATCATCCTGCGAACCCAGTGTTCATAGTACTTTAAAGAATTAAATAATACCATGGATTTCCGTTTCAGGGGGACGCTTTCCGCGGGGGCGCCGCATTCGCGTCGCTTGCGATGTCTCATCTGTCTCACAGAGGAACAAAGGCTAAGAGCGCCACATCGTGTGGCAACGCCTTCGTGACCAACATCCTGTTGGCCTCCCGCTGGAGTCGCCACCTTTCACTACAATCCATTAAGTGAGTAGTACCTAACAAGAAGATTTAGCTCAGTCTATCGCTAAGAGGATAGAATTAGTTTAAGTAAACGTATTGATCATGCTATCCTGTAATCGTGGTTGTTTTCCGATGCAGGCGGACGCTTGCAAGTTGGGCAAGCATCAAGTCGCTTCCCTTGCTCCTGCGGTTACTCGTCGCAGAAAAGACCATGCTCCTGCGGTTACTCGTCGCAGAAAAGAGCATGCTCCTGCGGTTACTCGTCGCAGAAAAGACCATGCTCCTGCGGTTACTCATCGCAGAAAAGTCCATGCTCCTGCGGTTACTCATCGCCTCGCGAAATCCTTTAATAGCAAGTAACACAGATATAATAGGTGGCACTAAAAAAATAAGTAGCATCCACAGATAAATAGACGAAGAGCTTCCGAAATGTTATCTTCGGAAGCTTTTAAATGAGTAGGAAAGCATTTATTCTCTAATTATCCAAACAAAAAGCATCATGTCCTCACAAATTCCAAGAGGGCGACGGACAAACATCCGCCACAAGATTACCGAAAAAGGCTCTTGAAGTGACGCAGTCACTTCAAGAGCCAAATTACTACGGTAATAGTGTAGCTGATGTTTCGTCCAAAGTACCCTGGAAAAGGTGAAGACCAGATGCATTTAAAGGACGCTAGCATTTTTCTTATTCGTACGTCATAATTTTATTGAAAATCGCATGGTGAATTTTTTTCGATTCGATTCGCTTCATATTTGTAGGCATATCATAACCTATCCATACAGCAGATGTATAAGAATCTGATAGTCCAGCGATCCAGTAATCATGAAAATCATTTGTAGTTCCAGTTTTGGCACCTACATAAGGAGAGGAAATAGTTATCCCTTTGCCTGTCCCATTTTGTACAACATCAGCAAGTAATCCTCTCATTGTTTGGACCGTTTTAGGAGACCAAACTTCTGTTTTTTCTTCATTCCATTCATATAAAACTTTCCCACTTGTATCGGTTACTTTGCGAATTGCATGAGCAGGTTTATACATGCCGTTTATAAAACTAGTATAGCCGTCCGCCATTTCTAATACAGTAACGCCATTTGTTAATCCACCTAATGCAGCTGCATAAGAATGGTCTTCTTTTGTTATATGTTCAAATCGAAACTGACTTAGTTTAGCAAAAGCGTTGTCGATTCCTACTGTTTCTAACAATCGAACAGCAGGGGTGTTATGGCTTAAACGGAATGCTTGTTTAATTGTTACATATCCATATACAGCTCCGCCATAGTTTCTAGGACAATAATTGCCTATACAAAGTTTCCCACCATTAATCGTATTGTTTGGAGTAAGTGTTGTTGTTTCGAACACGGGTGCATACACAAGTAATGGTTTAAGTGCTGATCCTGGTTGCCGAACTGCTTGATATGCACGATGGAAATCGAACTTTTTATAATCTTTTCCACCAAATAGGCTAATAATTTCGCGCGTATCATTGTTAATGACAACCGATGCAGCTTGCAAGTCAGGTGTTTTAGATAGTAATTGGTTTATATACTTTTCATCGTTTTGTTGTTTAACTGGGTTCAGAGCCGTGTGAATTGTAACACCTTGTGCAATAATTTCGTTTACTTTTGATTGCAGTTCATTTTCAAAAATAAGTTTTTGCTGCTCATTTTGGGCTGTGCTCATTTTTTCAGTGTAGCCTTCATTATTGGAGATAAGATTTTTTAATTCTTCTAATACATACGTGCTATAAGCCGGGTACAATTGTTTTTTTGATTTTGTATGTAGAACAATGGGCTCGGCTTTTAATGCTTCTCCATGCTTTTTAGGTATTTTTTCATTCTTCACTAATACATCTATGAGCAATTCTTGCCGTTTTTTTGTAGCTTCAAAATGTTCTAAAGGATTATAAATTGTTGGGTTGTTTGGAATTGCACTTACAAAGGCAAGCTCTGCTTCAGATAACTTGTTTAATGGTTTGTCAAAATAATATGTTGCAGCTGCACCAATTCCGTAAACTTGGTTACTAAAATATATTTCATTTAAATAATTTGTTAATATTTCTTCTTTCGTAGATTGCTTTTCCATTTCATAAGCATAGACAAGTTCGATTACTTTTCTTTCATATGTCTTTTCGGTTGATAAATATCGAAGCCTTACTAATTGTTGGGTAATCGTACTCGCTCCTTGATCTTTTGCGTTGGCGGTAGCATTGGCAAATAAGGCGCGAAAAATCGCACTAAAATTAAATCCAACATGGTTGTAAAATTCAACATCCTCACTTTGAATGAACAACTCTTGTACAAACAAAGGGATGGACTGAAGTGGAAGTGGATCTCTCCATTCCACATAATCCTCCGAAAAAATATGGTCATGTTCATCTAATAAAATAACAGGAGAAGATAAAGTAGGACTAGAGAGTTGAATGGACTGAGCTAAATCATCTTGAAAGGAAGATGCCGACAACAATTCAGAATGGATGAAGGAGTACAATATCCATATCATCGGTAAGCATATAATGACGAGTAAAAACCCTATTACTTGGCGCATTTTTTTGACTCCAATTCCTTATGAACTAGTTGTTTTTTCGTGCAGTTCTTCTTCTAATAATACCTCTTCAAAATCTTGGATGGGTTTTTTTCTTGCAAAATAAATGATAAAAAATGCAATTAGAAATAAAGCGCCAGTTACATAGAAAACGGAAGAAATTCCGATATATCCACTGATGAATCCACCAAACATAGGTCCAATAATATTTCCTAAAAACCGAAAACTTGTATTATAGCCCATTAATTCACCTTGTACTTCGATAGGTGCTTCTCTTCTAATAAGTGCAGTTGTAATAGGAATTAGTCCACCCGAAGCAATACCAAATAGAAGTCGGAGACCAATTAGTTGCCATAAATCAGTTACAAAAGCCATTGGAACAATGAAAACGAAAGCAATTACAAGAAGTGCAGATAACACTTTTTCGTATCCAATTGAATCGCCTAGTTTTCCCCAAACTCTTGCAAATAATAAGCTTCCTACTCCTGTTGCGCTAAAAGTTATTCCCGCGAGGAAAGCGACTTCATTGGAATTTGTTAAATGAGAAACGTACAAAGATAATAGTGGTTGAATACTAAATAAACCGATTTGTATAAGGGTAGTGATCATTAACACATTTAATATTAAACGGTGATGAAAAATACCCGAAATAACCGTTCTTCGTGAGTATTCGTGATCCCCTTTTTTCTTCTCTCTTCTCAATTCTTGCACACCGAAAATAACAAGTATTGCTGCTGCTGTTACAGCACTTGATGTAATGATAAACGTATATTGAAATCCAAACGTATCTGCTAAGAAACCACCAATTACTGGACCAAATAAAGTTCCAGAGACACTGCCCATTTGGAGAGTTCCCATTGTTTTTCCCGCAATATTCTTAGGAGTTTGTGAACTAATAAATGCGAGTGAAGTAGGGATAAATCCAGTAACGATACCCATAAATAAGCGAAGCACAAAAAAAGCTTCCACAGAATGAACAAATCCCATTAAAAGTACGCTTATAGCAATACCGAAACCATTAATAATGAGAATAGGCTTGTACCCATATTTATCCGCTACTCTTCCCCATATAGGAGACATAATGAATGCGGAAACAAAAGTAGCCCCAAATATTAATCCGGCCCATTTTTGGGTATATGCATCCGAAAAGTCACCCATTGTTTTAATGTATAAAGATAAAAACGGCATAATCATCGTCATTGTTCCAGATACTAAAAAGTTGGAAAAAAACATAATCGTAAAATTTCTTTTCTGTACGCTCATCGAAATCCCTTCTTTCTATTTGATGCGTACTCTCTAGTTCACCTTATTATAGGACATTTCGTGAAGCTAAGAAAGTTAGATACTTTGTCACTGAAAAACAATTTTCAATATGTTAAACTAATTTGGGGTGAATGATTCATGAAGAAAATCATTTTTGTATTATTAATAATTGCTGTATTGAGCTTAAGCGCATGTGGAAAAAAAGCTACTGAAACGCAAAAAGATGCTCCGGCAGCCACTAGCGTTGCAAGAGTTACAAATATATTTATATAATCAATATATTTACAGCAATTTCGGATACAAAAAAATAAAAAAGAGAACAGGTTTCCAAGAGTAAATCAGTTCCCTTTTTTTTACTATTTAGTTCGATCTTGCTGTTTCTTTTTTTCTAATGCTTTTTTCTTCTTTTCTTTTTTGACAAAATGTTCTCTTGTGATTGGACTGACAATGGCAAAATCTTCTCCGTATTGGATTGTTTTAGGTTTTGGTATCGGGACTTTCTGACGCCCTTTGCTCTTTCTAAGTTTCCGATTGAAGTGCTGTAAAAGTTCCTTCATTTTGTTCAGTTTGAACTCCTGTATCGTACTAAAAAATGTCCAAAGCGTTTTCGTTGGTTGGTAGGTAAGCCGCATAATTTCCGTTAACGCAACCGTTATTAAGGCGATAAACATTTGGTTCCAGATACCAATAGGAGATTCGCTGAACAAATGGTTTACCTTGACGTGCTGTTTGAGCCACTTGAAGAAAAGCTCCACATACCAACGATTTTTATAGGCTTCTAAAATCTCGTCCTCGGACAAATCGAGACGATTTGTAATCAAATGAAATACAGTTCCTTTATCGTCTATAAATTCGATATAGCGGAGAGGCTCCTCACGGGTTAGTATGGATACCTTTTCATTTTTCCTAACGCTCGGATTTGTAGGCGTATAGGATCGTAATGTTTCCATTCGAAAAGTCTTTCTTACTCGAACAAGAAAATGGATATTTCTTTGTAGCCAACCACCCATTTTTGTTTTGTGGGCATATCCTCGATCCATTACATATAATGCACCATCCGCATCGATGATGTGATTTACCGCATCAGAATCCGCCACATTTCCAGTGGATGGAATCATCTTTTCTGGAAAAACACTGTCGGACGAAGCGACGGCTATACGGACATGTAATTTTATTCCGCAGGAATCTTTAGAAATTGCGGTCCAATTCGCAGCGTTATTTGGCAGCTTGATATAGGTACCATCAATGATTCGAAGGAGGCCTACATTGGCATTCAACCCTTTAGCATCCCTTTTTAACCGCCAATAATGTGCAGCCAAACGTCCTAGAAGGTCTGCTAAATGGACCGTATTCAGATTCGCTAATCGTCTCCCAATTGTCGAGTGACTGATCGATTCTACTCCGAGTTCTTCTAAAAACTTGGGTTTTGAATAAAGACCGGTTTCAATTTTCCTTTGACTATCCCACTTACAGAGGTTTGCCAGAATAAATATTTTTACCAAAGAAAAGTCCGTGAGTTTCTTTGCATCATAGTTCATAAGTGGACAAGCTAAAACATTGGTAGGTAAATTAGATAAATATTGACGAAAGACTAAATCTTTGTGTACACTTTTCATGGTTGAACTCCTTTTGATTGTGTAGGGAACTGATTTAGTTGTCGTTTCCTTACCTACATTAGGAGTTTTTTTGTGTTTATTCAAGTATTATTTCAAAAATTTATTTTAAATTTATTCTATTTTTTACTGATTTTTGAAACTATGCAACGCTAGTGTCCGGCAGCAGAGAGTGAAACAGAAACAAGTGTAGAAAAGAAAGAAGACAAAACAACCGCACAAGAAGGAGAGAAAACAATGTATCCACAACTTTCAACAGAAGTTGCTTCCAATGAAGCTTTGGTTATTATGAACACATCAAAGGGAGCAATAAAAATTAAATTATTTCCTGAACTTGCACCTAAAACAGTCGAAAACTTTTTAACACATGCAGAAAATGGTTACTACAATGGACTTATTTTTCATCGTGTAATTGAGGATTTCATGATTCAAGGTGGAGACCCAACAGGAACTGGTATGGGTGGAGAAAGTATTTACGGCAATGAATTTGAAGATGAATTTTCTAAGAACCTTTTTAATTTAAGAGGAGCTCTTTCTATGGCCAATGCTGGACCTAATACAAACGGAAGTCAATTTTTTATTGTCCAAGCATCGGAGGCACCTGCAACTGTAGAACAATTGAAATCAAAAGGGTGGCCGGACGAAATCGCAGAAGCATATGTACAAATGGGTGGAACTCCACATTTGGATCAGAAGCACACTGTATTCGGACAAGTTATTGATGGAATGGATGTTGTCGACCAAATCGCAGCAGCAGAAAAAGACGCACATGACAAGCCACTAGAAGATATTACCATTGATTCAATCGAAATCGTGCAAAAATAAGTAGGGAAGTGTCGAGATGTTCCATTTTTTACAGCTAGGTTTTTTATATCTGTACTTTCCAGAAGATAAAACAGAATATATTCCTGTAGTGATTGAATTGCTTGTACTTATCGCAATTTGCATCCTATTATTTAGATGGTTAATGAAAAAATCTAATAGGGACGCAGAGAAAGCTAGAGAAATAGAAGCAAAAGTAATGCAAGCGAGAAAAGAACAGATGGAAAAGGATTCAACTCAAAGCTGAGTTGAATCCTTTTATTAAAGAATAAGAAACTACCATGGCTCAGGTTTCACGAAAGCCACCATCTACAATGAAAAAAGCTAATTTCAACTTTCAACCGGTATTATTTTGATTAAAAATGGATATCCTATTAATTTTTGAATATGAGTAAAGTCGCTGTTTTCATAGGAATGTATATAAAATTGATATAATAGAAAACCAGTTTTCACAACGACTTGGACTCTGGTTAAGTTGTGCCTCTTACAAGGAATTGATCTGAATTGTTTCTTAGTTTTACCGTACACAGTATACATGAATCAGTGGGCAGATGATTAGAGTTGGTTGAACCTGAAAAAATAGTTAGCATCCATTACTAAAGAAGTGCTGAGCGGACGAAATTGTATCTTCGTCCGCTTTTAAAAGAATAGGAAAGTATCTAATCTCTCATTAACCAAATCTTATGTACCTTGTCTCTGTATATTTCAAGAGGGCGACCTACAAACATCTGCCACAAGATTACCGAAAAAAGTGTAGCTGGAAGTGACGCAGTCACTTCCAGCTACACAATTCAAACGGTAATAGTGTAACCAATGTTTCGTCCAAAGCACTCTAGAAATAGAGAAGACCAGATGCACTTAAATGCCGCTTGAGCTACTCTTATGTTAAAGCCTTTATAAATCGTGCTACTCCATCTTCTAGAGTCACTCTTGGACATGCAACATTCATACGTAAAAAGCCATTTCCCGCTTCCCCGTATTTTGTACCAGGCTCTAATGCTAGCTTCCCCTTTGTTAGAAGTAGGTCCATCATGTCTTTTTCAGATAAACCAGTGTCACGATAGTCAATCCACAATAAATAAGTACCATCAGGTTTGAAAACTTTAACTCCTTCTACTTTAGAAGTTAATTGATCCACCACATAATCCATATTGGAAGATACAATTTCTAAAAGTTCATCCAGCCAAGCTTCCCCATGTTCATAAGCTGCTTGGAAAGCAGTCAATGAGAAAATATTCAATTCCATTTGTCCACGCGCCAAAGCTTGCTCCTCTAGTACTTTCTTTTTCCGTTCATCTGGAACGATAATTGTAGCTGCTTGAATACCTGCTAAGTTAAACGTTTTGGTAGGAGCAAAAAAAGTAATAATATTAGTAGGATCTTCCGCTACGGATAACATAGGGATGTGCTTGTTAGGTTTAAAAACTAAATCGGAATGGATTTCATCCGATAAAACTAAAACATTATTATTTTGACATAATGTTGCTATTTTCTTTAAATCTTCCTTACTCCACACTTTTCCACCTGGGTTATGCGGGCTGCAAAGAATAAATGCTTTTACACCTGATTTTAATTTTGCTTCAAATGCATCAAAATCGATTTCTAATGAGCCATCTTTTTCGACAAGACGGCAAGTTTCTACAACTCGACCAAGTTTTTCAGGGACATTTGTAAAAGGGGGATACACGGGTGTATGTATAAGGATTTTGTCTCCTACTTCTGTAAAAGCTTCAACAACAGCTGCTATGGAAGGAATTACTCCTTGCTGAAACAAAATCCATTTATTTTCTATTTTCAATTGATGCTTTTTTTGCAACCAGTTGGTCAGGGCTGATTTTGTTTCTTCCGGTGCCAATGAATAACCGAAAACAGGGTGCTCTAAACGTTGGTGCAATGCTTCGATAATAGGAGAAGGTATTGCAAAATCCATGTCTGCAATCCACATCGGAAGTACTTCGGATGCATCTGGGATCGAATAAATTTCCTCCACCAAATCCCATTTTACCGAATGGGTATTACGTCTTTGGAAAACAGTTGTAAAATCAGCCAAATTAATTACCTCTTTCAATTTAAGATTATTATGTTATTATAACCCTAACGAATAAAAACAGTAAGGTGAAAAATTATGGACTCAATTGAAATGAATCGAAAAGCAGTTTGGACATTACAGGAATGGGACCCATTTGAAATAGGTATCGATAGATATGATGCAGAAGCTGCAGATGTAGTTGCAGATTTACACATGATTGATCATCCTTCTGACCTAGCCAAACGAATTCAAACTATTTATGAACATTCATTTGAACAGTGGATTCCACTCGAAAAGTGTGTGGAGGTTTCCTACAAGTTAATCGCTTTGAAATATGAGATGAAATGCATCATCTAAAAAGAAAAAGCTTTCGGTGTAAAAACCGAAAGCTTTTATGCGTTTTGTAGGCCGTCTAATAGATTAGAAGCTGGTACCTCTAATGCATTGGACAATTTAAGTAGAGTTTGTACGGAAGGGGTTTCGTTGCCAGCTTCGTAAGCCTCAAGCTTTCCAGTACCAATTCTCGTTTTTAATGCAAGTGTTTCTAAAGAAATATTGCGTTCTTCTCTTAATTGACGTAGTTGTTCGTGTAATTCTTTTTTCATTATTACATCCATCCTTTCAAAGAAGTCTTAATGTATTAATATATTATAGCACAAACTTTTTAGAACATCATTTATGGAAGAAAAGAGTAGCAATTTTTAGAAAAAGACTTTAATAATTCCTTGGACAAACACGATAATAATTGCGATTGGCGCAGCATAACGAACGATGATATACCATGCATGTAAAAGAAACGTATTTAGCTCTAACTCTTTAGAAAGTTCCGATTTTGATAGTACATATCCAGCAAATAAGGAGATAAACAATGCGCCAAGTGGTAACCCAAAGCTGCTGGTGATGAAGTCTGCAAAATCAAAAATGGACATGCCTAAAATGTGTATATTAGAAAGTACACCAAAAGATAAAGCACTTGGAATACCCACTATAAAGATAAAGAATCCATATACCCATGCAGCACGTTTTCTAAGATCATATTTTGATCTGATCCCAATAGATACAACAATTTCTAACATGCTGATAGATGAAGTGAGTGTTGCAAATAGTAACAAAATAAAAAATAAAATCAAGAAAAATTGACCAAATATGATTTGCTTAAATACCGCTGGTAAGATGATAAATACTAACCCAGGACCCGAATCAGGAGAAAATCCAAGGGCAAATACAGCAGGGAAAATAACAAGACCAGCCATAATCGAAATCCCAATATTGAGTAAAGATACACTGAGCGCTGAACTACCTAATTTCGTCTCTTTTGGTAGGTAGGAAGCATATGTAATCATTGCTGAAACACCGACACTTAAAGAAAAGAATGCTTGACCTAAGGCAACTAGTGCAGTTTTCCAATTGAGGTAAGACCAATCAGGCACAAAGAGGAACTTAACTCCTTCCATAGCCCCCTCTAGTGTTAAGGAACGAATTGCTAATACAACAAAAAATATAAGAAGTAGGGGCATCATCCATTTACTAGCCTTCTCAATCCCACCTTTAATCCCGCCAGATACTATCCGAATGGTTAAAAAGATGAATACACCTTGTCCTATTAAAACTTCCAAAGGATTGGAGATAACTGTATTAAAAAGGTCGTCATAGAACGTTTTGCTCGTTCCATTCAAGCTAAATGTAATAGCTCTTATCAAATAAGATAAAATCCAGCCTCCAACAACACTATAAAAAGATAGTATGATAAATGAAAAGATAAATCCGGACCATCCGATTAAAAACCAGGGCTTCCCTGGAGCAAGTTTCTTAAATCCAGTTACAGGATCAGCTTGCCCTTTTCTTCCAATAATAAATTCTGCAAGTAGAATAGGTAACCCAATTAAAATTGTACATACGATAAATAGTATTACGAACACACTACCACCGTTTGTTCCTGCCATATAGGGGAACTTCCAAATCGCGCCTAATCCGATTGCACTTCCAGCAGCTGCTAATATAAAACCTATCTTCGATCCAAAATGATCTCTTTTTTCCAACGTAATTCCTCCTTTTGTAGGACTGTCTTATTGTACACGAGGTTTTTATGAAAATGTATGCGTAAATGTGAAACATAATTGAACGATCTTTCGTATCACCCATACATAGAGAGAGCGAGGGGGAGCAATGTCAGAATATGAACTTATCGAGCGAGCGCAGCAAGGAGACAAAGTTGCTTATACAGAGCTCATTCAAAAACATCATCGAACGGTTGAAAAGTTTGCTTTTCAATGTGGCGTGAAAGTAAATGATATACCCGATGTAACACAAGAAGTGTTTGTAAAGCTTTTTCGTTTTTTGCATCAGTTCAAGCGTGAGCGATTTACTACATGGTTATACAAAATAACATTAAATACAACGAGGGATTATTACCGAAAAGAAACAAAAGAGAAAGAAAAAGAAGAAAAGGTAAGTAATGACGTAAGTGCAAAGTACTCTACCAAATCAGCAGAGGATAGGGTGCTTATTTTTGAAGAAGATCGAAAACTACATCAGGCAATTCAATCATTAGATGAAAAATATCGTCTCCCAATTATTCTGTTCTATTTTCATGAATTGTCTTACGAACAAATTGCAGAAGTTTTAAATGTTCCTGTTACAACGATTAAAACAAGAATGCTTCGTGCAAAAGGACAACTAAAAAACCTACTTTCAACGAACGGAGGTGTAAAGCATGGACGATAAACAACTCGAAGAACGATTGGATTTACTAAAAACGACTTATGAAAGAGTACCGTCTTCGTTTGATGCGCAAGAAGTATTGAATAAAATCGAAAAGGAAAATATCCCATCGACACCCGAAAATACCCTTCAAACATCCAAATGGCAAAAAGCTACTGTATTGGCGGTTAGTTTAGCTAGTGTACTAATAATAGGAATACTTGGAGCAACTTTTTTGTTAGATGACGAAATAAGACAAGGAGAAGTAGTACAAAATGATGAAACGAAAGCCTTTCTAGATAAGTTGAAATATCAGTATCCAATAGAACGAGAGAAGAGACGTGAAATGCTAAACCTTCCAGAAGAGGAGTTTTCTCAAATAGGATTTATTCATTCCGCAGATATGTTTGTCCAGCATTACACGGATGCAAGCTCTACTCCATTTATAGATGGCACTATTTATACCAATTTAGATGACCGATATGAACGGATTATGGATCAATTAAAACTACCTTCTGAAATGGAACAAGAAATAAATAAAGGAACTAAATTAAATAAGGCAGAAACAATAGAATTTATGAATAAATATTACTTAAAAGTCAGTACGCTTAAAGATTATGCAAATGAAAAATTGGATGAGTACAAAGATGAGCTATCTATTTATAAAGTGAATGGCTTATACAATATGAACAAAATACTTGAGAATGAAAGAAATCTTTCGAAAGAACTTCAAAATTTAAGGGGAATCGCCCAAATTCAAGGTCTTGAATTAGAGATAGTTGAGGAAGGGATTGATATTAACTTTGGCTATAGTTTTGCACGACTTTATACAAACTACTTTTGGAATTTAGACCCAATTGCTAATGGTTACTTATTATTGATGGCATACGAGCCCTTTACGTATGCTTCGGAATTAATCTATCCAATGGATAAGACATTAATTGCCCTATTAACTATGGAGGATGTTCTGCTGGATCAAGAGGCATCTGAATATGGAAGAATGGAAACTTATTATACAAGTGTTTTTTATTATCTAGTGGAAGGTACAATGGAGAATCCAGTTTTTGATGAAAATGGAGTTGTAAAACAGGAATATAAAGAAATTTGGTACACTATGGCAAATGTAGAAGCAAATTCGCCTTCTCCATATCTATTAATTCCAATTGTGAAAGAATTTGAGGCAACGGGATGGACTAAATCTGAAGCGTGGGAAGACTTTACTTTTGGAGATATCGAAGATGCGCTTCATCTTGCAAAAAATGGGGATTTGGAGCAGTTTATGCCTGAGAGATTAACGGTCCAAAAAACTGTAAATGAAACGGTTGTGAATGATGATTTCTTACAACGAGTTCAAGCATTGTATAAATCATTCGCAGAAAGTCATGATCAAACCGTATTGAAAGATGTCAAACCAGAAGAAATAGTTGGTCTATATTACTATTGTGCGCAATTAGAAGATGAAGAAACGAAGTATGAACTATATATTAAAGATGACCAATACCAACAAATTCCGAAAGAAGAATATATGAATGCCCCACGTCAAAAAATAACAGATTTGAGTAAGGAATTTTCTTCTCTCCATTTTGAACAACGATCAGATGAAGGTGGATACGTAGTTTTAACTCTCCATCCAGATCATTCGCTATTCTTGCAAGAAAAGGTAATTGGTTTTGCAGTCATCCATACAGAAAACGGTTGGCGAGCAGCCTTTATGCCAACCCAGTGATTTTTGCTCGCTCTCTTTCTACTATGTTATAATTTAACATGACCGTTAGGGTAGATACGAACATAGAGAAGTAGGGAGTGAACGAGATGATCAAAGATTTTAAGGTAGGAGATGTTGTTAAGGGAAAAGTTACTGGCATTCAACCTTATGGCGCTTTCGTTAGTTTAGATGAAGATACACAAGGGCTTGTGCATATTTCTGAAATAACGTATGGCTATGTGAAAGAAGTCAGTGAGTTTTTAATAGTTGGACAAGAAGTAGAAGTAAAAATTTTAGAAGTAGATAATGAATCAGGGAAGATAAGTTTGTCCATACGTGAACTACAAGAAAAACCTGCTGCTCCTAAAAAAGACGATAAACCACGTAAAACGCTTCAAGCTCGAGTGGATGAGCATGATCAAGAAGGGTTTAACACATTAAAAGAAAAACTAGCAGATTGGATAAAACAATCGATCCGCTAATAAATGAAAAGGGGGACTCTGAGTGTTGTACAAAAACGACAACACTCAAGGTCTCCTTTTTTCGGGTTTTGCATCTATGAAAGAATCCTTTAATGGTTGCATTCACCTTGCTAGAGCGTTTGAATTTGATCATACTAGCAACGCTATCTCGGTAACAATTGAATCTTACATAGTTTCGCAAATGGGTTGGTGGAACTAGAGAAAGATAGTTAGCATCCCTTGATAAAGAAGCGCTGAGCGGACGAAATTGCATCTTCGTCCGCTTTTAAAAGAATAGGAAAGGATTTATTCTCTCATTATACAAACCTAATGCATCATGTCTCTATATATTTCAAGAGGGCGACGGACAAACAACCGCCACAAGATTACCGAAAAAAGAGGGTCTGGAAGTGACGCAGTCACTTCCAGATCCTCCATAAAAGTCTTCGTTAATAGTGTAGCCAATGTTTCGTCCAAAGAACTCTGAAAATAGAAAAGACAAAATGCACTTAAAGGCAGCTTCTTATTTCTTTATCATTTTTTCATTTTTCTAAGGCGGTACTGTAAATTTTGGCGACTCATACCTAATGCCTCTGCAGCCTTCGTAATATTCCCATCAAACTTATCCAATGCTTTTTGTAAATAATACGTCTCTGCTTCTCTCAAATATTCATCTAACGGCAACATATCTTTTTCAGAAGTGACAACAAAATCCTCTGCTTTTTTTGCTGTTTCATTGAAGTCTTGAACCTTTAACTTGAAGTGAAGAGGGAGCATATCGAATTTTAGCACTTGCTCCGTTGTAATCATGGAGCTAATTTCATCTAATAGTAGTTCGAGTTCCTTTAAATTTCCTGGCCATTCATATGTTAAAAATGCTTGAATAACTTCTTCCTCTATTTCATTAATAGTGGAACCATAACGATTGAGGTATCGATTAAAATAATCGTGTGTAAAAGGTAGAATATCGTCTGTCCGGTTACGAAGAGGTGGTAAAGTAATTGCGACGGTTGCAAAGTAATAGTACAGTTCCTTACTTAACTTATTTGTAGCTATTAAATCAACAGGATCTTGACCAATACTTGCGATAAATAAATTATCGCCATTTTTATTTGAATTTAAAATTTGCAAAAGCTGATTTTGTAATTCAAGGGATAATAAATCGATTCTTTCACAAAATATTGTACAGTTTGTGATATGTTCTAGCTCTTTTTTAAACTTATTAATTAAGTGTTTATCCGAACTGTGGCAAAAAAGGGAAATAAATTGATTGTTTGCGGGAGATAGCTGATTGTGAATTCCTTCAGCAATTAAATCTTTTCCAGTGCCAGCTTCCCCAATTAATAATACAGGCATTCGAACGTGAGCGGCTTTAAGAGATCGCTCCACTATTTCTCGCATGGATAGGGAAACAGCTGTAATGGAAGAAAGGGTGATTGGTTCATTGTACCGTTTTAATGGTTGATAAATTAGTCTTTCTAATGCAGTAATATCTCTTGAAAATTCTACTGCTCCAATCAGTTTCCCCTCTTCCAAAACAGGGTATGTATCATTAATAGTAGTTATCTCTTGGCCATTTCGATTCCAATAAGTCTGTTTAACGCGTAAAACGGGTTCTCCACTATGAAGAACTTTTAACAATGTACTATCTTGTTGTTCGAATTGAAAAAGTTCTAAAATGGATCGATCCTCTACGTCCACGGAATTTAATCCTTCTATTTCTTTCATTTTTTCGTTATAGATAACTGTTCTTCCTGTTGTATCCACGGCGTGAATTCCAACGGCTACTTGCTCAGTAGCAAATTTATAAAAAGGAAGAAGTTTTACTAATTTTACGTCCATTTGGCTCACCTCAAAAAAAATTTCAACATTTTAGAATTTAATACTTGAAAAACGCAACAATCTTTTGCATTATTATATATGTAAACGGATTAAAAGAGCAAATTATTTTTGCACTAAAATTAAAGGAGGATTTACATGATAGATTATAAACATGAAGCATTCACAGATTTCTCTAAAGAAGAAAACAAAAAAGCGATCAAAGAAGGATATAAAGTAGTTGAAGCATACCTTGGTGAAGAGTACCCGTTAATCGTTGGCGGTGAAAGAATTACGACAGAAGGTAAAATCACTTCTTATAACCCAGCAAATAAAGAGCAAGTTGTAGGTATTGTTTCTAAAGCAACGAAAGATATTGCATCTAAAGCAATGGATATTGCAGATGAAACATTTAATACATGGAAAAAAGTAAAACCAGAAGTACGTGCAGACGTTCTTTTCAAAGCAGCAGCTATTATGCGTCGTCGTAAAGCTGAGTTCTCTGCATTATTATCAAAAGAAGCAGGAAAAACATGGGTGGAAGCTGACGTAGAAGCAGCAGAAGCAATTGACTTCTTAGAATATTATGGCCGCGAAATGTTACGTTTAAAAGATGGCGCACCAGTTGTAAGCCGTCCAGGTGAATATAACCGTTATGACTATATTCCATTAGGAGTTGCTGTAGTTATTTCTCCATGGAACTTCCCATTTGCAATTATGGCTGGTACTACAGTTGCAGCAATGGTAGCAGGTAACACAGTTCTATTAAAACCGGCTTCAACTACTCCAGTTGTTGCATATAAATTTGTTGAGATACTAGAAGAAGCTGGAATGCCGGCAGGTGTTGTAAACTTTATCCCAGGTTCAGGTGCTGAAATTGGTGACTTCTTAGTAGAACATCCACGTACTCGTTTAATCAGCTTTACAGGTTCTCGTGATGTTGGTTTAGGAATCGTAGAAAAATCATCTAAATTATCTCCAGGACAAATCTGGATTAAACGCTCAATCCTTGAAATGGGTGGTAAAGATACAATCGTAGTAGATAAAGAAGCTGATTTAGAATTAGCTGCTCAATCGATCGTAAAATCTGCATTCGGTTTCAGTGGTCAAAAATGTTCTGCATGTTCACGCGCTGTAATTGTTGAAGATGTATACGATCAAGTGGTGAGCCGTGTAGAAGAATTAACAAATGCTTTAACAGTTGGTATTCCTGATAATGATGAGCATTTTGTTGGTCCAGTTATCGACGGAGCTTCTTTCAATAAAATTATGAGCTATATCGAAATCGGTAAAGGAGAAGGTCGCCTTGTTACAGGTGGTACTGGGGATGATTCAAAAGGATTCTTCATCCAACCTACTGTAATCGCTGATCTTTCTCCAACTTCTCGAATCATGCAAGAAGAAATCTTTGGTCCAGTTGTAGGTATTTCAAAAGCAAAAGATTTCAACGAAGCAATTGAAATTGCAAACAACACGGAATACGGCTTAACTGGTGCAGTTATTACAAATAACCGCATGAACTTAGAAAAAGCACGTGAAGAATTCCACGTTGGTAACCTTTACTTCAACCGTGGATGTACGGGTGCAATCGTTGGATACCAACCATTTGGTGGATTTAATATGTCTGGTACAGATTCAAAAGCTGGCGGACCTGATTATGTTCAACTTCATATGCAAGCAAAAACAACTTCAGAAATGCTTTAATTTTATTGAGCAGGTGTCACAGCCTGCTCCATAAATGGGTATATATAAATGTCGATGTGTTTACCAACTATAAAAAAAAGAGGAGTATGAATCCATGACAATTTCACAACAAGTTATTGAACAAACAAATAAATTTGGTGCAAATAACTATAACCCACTTCCAATCGTTGTTTCAGAAGCAGAAGGAGTTTGGGTAAAAGATCCAGAAGGAAACAAATACATGGATATGCTTTCTGCTTATTCTGCAGTAAACCAAGGGCATCGTCATTCAAAAATCATTCAAGCTCTAAAAGATCAAGCCGATCGTGTAACTTTAACTTCACGTGCATTCCATAACGATCAATTAGGTCCATGGTATGAAAAAGTTAGCAAATTAACAGGTAAAGAAATGGTATTACCAATGAATACTGGTGCGGAAGCCGTTGAAACTGCACTAAAAGCAGCTCGTAGATGGGCTTATGATGTTAAAGGTGTAGAAGTGGATCAAGCAGAAATCATTGCATGTAATGGAAACTTCCATGGTCGTACAATGGGAGCAGTGTCTTTGTCATCTGATCCTGAATATAAACGTGGATTTGGACCAATGCTTCCAGGTATCAACTTAATTCCTTATGGAGATTTAGAAGCACTTAAAGCTGCAATTACTCCGAATACTGCTGCTTTTATCATTGAGCCTATTCAAGGGGAAGCGGGAATTGTTATTCCTCCAGCTGGTTTCTTAAAAGCTGCACTTGAATTATGTCGTGAAAACAATGTGTTGTTTATTGCAGATGAAATCCAAGCAGGACTTGGTCGTACTGGTAAAATGTTTGCATGTGAATGGGAAGATGTAAATCCAGATATGTACATTTTAGGTAAAGCACTTGGTGGTGGAGTATTCCCAATTTCATGTATCGTTGCGAACAATGATGTTTTAAGCGTGTTTAACCCAGGATCACATGGCTCTACATTTGGTGGTAACCCTATGGCATGTGCTGTTTCTATAGCAGCTCTTGATGTTTTGGTAGATGAAAAGTTAGCTGATCGTTCTCTTGAATTAGGGAATTATTTCATGGATGCTTTAAAAGAAATTAAACATCCTTCTATTAAAGAAGTTCGTGGTCGTGGATTATTCATCGGTATGGAGTTAACTGAAGAAGCACGCCCATATTGTGAAGCATTAAAAGAACTAGGATTATTATGTAAAGAAACACATGATACAGTAATCCGTTTTGCTCCTCCTCTAGTTATCTCTAAAGAAGAATTAGATTGGGCAATTGAAAAAATTAAAAAAGTATTCAATAATTAATATTTGTTAGACAAATATCCTTTACTATATGTTACAATTGTTCCGAATAAAACATTATGAATAAAGAGGCGAAACAATCAAATGGCTGATAATTTAAACCTGTTCACATCAACCCAGGCTGTCATTCAAGAGGCTCTGCACAAATTAGGTTATGACGAAGCGATGTATGAACTACTAAAAGAACCACTTAGAATGTTAGAAGTACGCATTCCAGTTAAAATGGATGATAATACCGTAAAAGTATTTACTGGTTACCGTGCACAACATAATGATGCTGTTGGTCCTACTAAAGGTGGAGTTCGTTTCCATCCAGGTGTAACACCTGATGAAATGAAGGCTCTTTCTATGTGGATGACTCTGAAAGCTGGGATTGTTGATCTTCCATACGGCGGAGGTAAAGGTGGGGTTGTTTGTGACCCACGTGAAATGTCTATGGGAGAAATTGAACGTTTAAGCCGTGGATATGTAAGAGCGGTTGGACAAATAGTTGGACCAACGAAAGATATCCCTGCACCAGATGTTTTTACTAACGCACAAATTATGGCATGGATGATGGATGAATATAGTCGTATGGACCAATTCAATTCACCTGGATTCATTACTGGTAAGCCAATTGTACTTGGTGGATCCCAAGGACGTGACCGTGCTACTGCGCAAGGTGTAACAATTATTATTAACGAAGCTGCGAAAAAACGAGACATTGATATGCAAGGTGCACGTGTTGTTATTCAAGGCTTTGGTAACGCTGGAAGTTTCCTAGCTAAATTCTTGAACGATCAAGGCGCAAAAGTTATCGCTATTTCGGATGCTTACGGAGCTTTACACGATCCAAACGGTTTAGATATCGATTATTTATTGGATCGTCGTGATAGTTTTGGTACTGTTACTACTTTGTTTGAAAATACAATCTCAAACCAAGAGTTATTGGAATTGGATTGCGATATTCTAGTTCCAGCTGCAATTGAAAACCAAATCACTGCTGACAATGCGCACAATATTAAAGCTAAAATTGTAGTTGAGGCTGCGAATGGTCCTACTACAACAGAAGCTACTAAAATTCTTTACGATAGAGATATTTTATTAGTTCCTGACGTATTAGCAAGTGCTGGTGGAGTAACGGTGTCATACTTTGAATGGGTTCAAAATAACCAAGGTTACTACTGGACTGAAGATGAAGTAAACGACAAACTTATTGCGAAAATGGTAGATGCATTTGAAAATATTTATGAAGTAGCTACAACTCGTAATATTGATATGCGTTTAGCTGCATATATGGTTGGTGTACGAAGAACTGCTGAAGCTTCACGCTTCCGTGGTTGGGTATAAGATAACCACTTTTTAGAATAAGTTGAACCGCTTGTATTTTACAAGCGGTTTTTCTATGATTAAAAGACAATTCAGAGGAGGGTATGTAGATGAACGCTTTTTCTTTTCAAAATCCAGTAAAATTAATTTTCGGTAAAGGACAGTTAGATCAATTAGCAGATGAGCTTGCGCTATACGGAAAAAAAGTACTTGTTGTTTACGGTGGAGGAAGTATTAAGAAAAACGGATTATATGAACAAGTGATGTCAGTATTAAATGAAGCGAATATGGAAGTATTTGAATTAGCTGGCGTTGAACCAAATCCAAGATTATCGACTGCGAAACGTGGGGCAGATATTTGTAAGCAAGAAGGAATCGAGGTTATATTAGCTGTTGGCGGAGGTTCTGTAATTGATTGTACAAAACTAATCGCTGCTGCTGCTAAATATGATGGAGACCCTTGGGATTTAGTGACACGAAAAGCCATTCCGACAGATGCACTGCCTTTTGGAACTATTTTAACACTAGCTGCAACCGGTTCTGAGATGAATGCCGGTTCTGTTATTACAAATGAAGAAACACAAGAAAAATATGGATGGGGTAATCCGCTTGTATTCCCTAAGTTTTCTATTTTAGATCCTGAAAATACTTTTACCGTACCATTAAATCAGACTGTTTATGGCATTGTTGACATGATGTCACACATGTTTGAACAGTATTATCATAATGCGACGAATACTCCTGTCCAAGACGAGATGATTGAAGGGGTACTCCGTTCGGTTATTGAAACAGCTCCAAAACTTGTAAAAGACTTGGAAAACTATGAACTGCGTGAAACGATTTTATTTGCGGGTACAATAGGATTAAACGGGTTCTTACAAATGGGCTATAATGGAGATTGGGCAAGTCACAATATTGAACATGCGGTTTCAGCGGTATATGATATTCCTCATGCCGGTGGACTCGCTATTATTTTCCCAAGATGGATGCGTCATAATGTACATGTAAATCCGGAACGATTTGCAAAAATAGCAACAAAAGTTTTTAATGTGGATCCAGCGGGAAAAACTGCTGAAGAAGTTGCGTTTGAGGGTATTGATCGTTTAGCAACATTCTGGGCTTCATTAGATGCCCCAACTAACTTATCAGATTACAACATTGATGATTCTAAAGTTGACCTTATGGTTGAAAAAGCAATGGTTAATGGGGAGTATGGTAATTTCAATAAACTAAATGCAGTCGATACTAAAGCAATACTTACTGCGTGCCTTTAATAAAATACATGACTGAGCAAAGGCTTAGTCATGTGTTTTTAATGTCGTTTTCTTATCTTTATGATGCTTCCATTTTTTAACACCGTCATCTTCGTCGAAGGAAATAGTTACATCTGTAACACTTTGTTGGTTTAAAATAAGCTCTTTTAATACATCATGGATGTCGTCTACTTCAGCAAATGATAGTGTTGGATCTACCTCAACAACTAGATTGACGTGTAAAAATTCTCCTTCTTTTATGACTTCTAATTCTTTAATATCTTTTACATGAATGTTTTCAGACACGATATGGGCAATGTGAACAAGCATTTGTTCATCGGTTTCTCCTAAAGCACCTCTTGCATTATCAAGAAATACTTTTCCAACAACATAGAACATCATTAATCCAATGATAATAGAAGCAATTCCTTCTGCTTGTAAGAAACCAGTGAAATGTGATATTAATATTGCGGTAAAGGCTAAAATACCACCAGAAGTAGCAACTAAGTCTTCCATAAATACAAGCTTAGTCGCTGGTTTTGCACGATTTATATAAGCAAAGCTT